>NZ_FQVH01000034.1 GCF_900129075.1 Caldanaerobius fijiensis DSM 17918 | reverse complement strand
TCCTATAATATCCCTCTTGGGTCCCATATTGGCGGCATTCCATCTAGAAAGAGCACTATCATACATCTGGAAACCGTCGTGATGCTCAGCCACAGGAACGACGTATCGCGCTCCTGACTTTTCAAACAAGTCAGCCCATGCCTTAGGATCAAATTTCTCCGCTTTAAACATGGGTATAAAATCCTTATAGCCAAACTGGCTCTGCGGACCATAGGTTTTAACATGATGCTCAAACTCAGGAGTACCCTGCTGATACATATTGCGCGGATACCACTCGTTCCCAAATGCAGGAACAGAGTACACGCCCCAATGTATAAAAATGCCGAACTTAGCATCTTCGTACCATTGTGGTATCTTGTAATTCAAAAGGGATTGCCATGTGTCAATAAAAGGCCCTTTTGAAATGACTTCATCTATCTTTTCTCTCATTTCCTTTTTCATCAAAAAACCTCCCTCTATTATCTTTCATTTTCTCAGGATATCTCCATCCATCATTATCTCTTTTACATACATTTACGGATCAATGCTACAAGGTCATCTTTTGTAGCTACTTTTGGGTGTCCTTTGAGGTCCAACTGAAAACTGGTATAGACGGTATCAGCAAAGGAATATATATCATCTTCTTTTAAGCCGTAACCACTAAATGTTACATCTGCGCCTATTTCTCTAAATAAATCCACCAAAATAGAGGGAAGCAGTTCTGCTTTTTCCTCAATCGATTTCAATTTAACTGAGGGATCCAGTATTTCAGCAACTACAGCAAATTTTTCAGCAGCCACAGGCAATGTCCACTCTACGACTTCAGGAAGACATGCTGCAATAGTTCCACCGTGAGGAGCATTGGTTAATCCGCTTAATGGCTGTCCCAATGCATGAGGTACAGTAGTTCCCGCATGAGCTATAGCCATACCTCCTAATGTACACGCCCAGGCCATCCCATTTCTGGCCTCTATATCCGTTCCATTTTTAACTGCCTGTCTTATATTTTTAGCAAAATATTTTATAGATTCTAGTGCTATCATTTCTGAAAAAGGATGGGCATTTACATTGATGTACGATTCGAAAGCATGAGAGAAGGCATCAACACCTGTCAAAGCCGTGAGTTCAGGAGGCATAGATATCATAAGTTCAGGGTCCACAATAGATACAGTAGGGAAAACCGCTGGGTTTACAATAGTACATTTTTGATGGATATGCGGATTGTTTATAACTGCATAAGGCGTAGCTTCGCTTCCAGTACCAGCTGTTGTAGGCACGGCTATCATTGGCAAGCCTTTTTCTTTAGGTCGTAATACATTAGCGCCTAATCTCTCTGTATAATCCCAGCAACTACCATAATTAGAAGCTAATAAAGCAATGGCTTTACCGGTATCTATAGCACTTCCGCCACCTATAGCAATCACCAAGTCATAATGGCCTTTTTTTATCTGTTCAACACCATTGTCTATTAGATCTACAGTCGGATTTGGTACCACGTCATAAAAGGGTGTTATAACAACTCCATTATCGTTGAGGTTTTGCATAATCTGCTTTTCTATAGAACTGTTTTTCAGAAAAGGATCCATCACTAAAAAAGCATTTTGACCAAATATACGTGCTCTCTTACCTATATTGTGAATTTCACCATTCCCAAAATAGATCTGTACAGGAAAATTAATATTTATCTTCATCAAAATCCCCCTTCACTTTTTCATGAATTCATTTGGTCAAATTGTTTACTGATTCACTTTTTTATAATTGCTGATATTCACCCCCTTTTTTAATAATTGAATCGTTTCAATATTAAAATAACATATTAATTTAAATGTGTCAATACATATAAACGCCATTTTTCGCAAAAATAATCAGCGTGATATCAAAAGTACTTTACCTTTTACAGAAAGCGGAGTTTGGTATAACTCAAAGGCTTCACTAATAGACTCCAGCGGAAAACGTCTGTATATCATAGGCTCAATTTTTAAAAGGCCTTTTTTAAAGGCATCTCCTGTCAGGGTCCACTCTCTACCTGGAAAAGGAGCTGAATAGGACATCCATGAGCCTTTCAGTGCCAACTCCTTTCTCAATATCTTTTCAAACAAAGCAGGTTCCAATGTAATATCCTTTACTGGTGTCCCTATATAGCACACTGTTGCCTTATTTGCTGCTATTTCAAGGGAAAGTTTTTGGGTATATGGCACTCCTGCAGTCTCAAATACATACATTATACAGGCATTGCCAATAACTTTTTTTATCTCGGCATAATCGCCATTTGCCGTATTAATGCATACATCTGCACCAAATCTTTGAGCCAGGCTCAGTTTTTCATTATCGATATCAAAAGCATATATATGATTTGCTCCAAGGATCCTGAGCCATTGAATGGTAAGCTGCCCTATTGTCCCACAACCTAAAACCGCAGAGTCAAAACCAGGTCTAAAATCTGATACAAATAGGCCGTGTAATGCTACCGTTGATGGCTCAAAAAAAGCTCCCTCTTCAAAACTAACCTCTTCAGGTAATACCACAGCGTTCATAGCAGGAATTTTTACGTATTCGGCCCAGCTGCCTGGTATACGTGATCCAATAAAAGTATAATTGGTACACTGAGAATAATGCCCCTCCTGGCAATCAGTACACCTATGGCATGGTACCAACGGAGCTCCTGCTATCCTGTCACCTAGCGATACATTAGTCACACCAGGGCCTACTTCACATACAACGCCCGAAAATTCATGACCTAAAACGATCGGATAATAATGTGCTCCATTTCCCAGAACTCTGGGAAGATCTGAACCACATATACCTGTAACCTTAACCTCTATGATCACCTCTCCTTCACCCGCAAAAGGTTTATCTATCTCTTCACATCTTATATCGTTTTTACCGTGCAAAACAGCAGCTTTCATCTTCAACACCCTTTCCAATAATTAAACTTATGAATTATCTGCCAATATATCAGCAAGTCTATCATAGGTTTTCTCAAGATTTATGTATAATTCCCTGTAAATACCATACAAACCCTCATAAATAGGAAAATTCTCGGGATTGGGATGATAGCTATTCTTGAGGCGCACAGTTTTTTCTACTGCTTCTTTAAAATCTCCATATACACCTGTTCCTACTCCTGCCAATATAGCAGCTCCCAGCGCTGTGGCATCGTCTGAATAAGGCACAAGAATATCTTTTTTAGTGATGTCTGCTTTTATTTGAGTCCAAACTGCGCTATTAGCAGCTCCTCCTACGCTTATAAGCTTATCCACCACAGCTTTGGCTTCCTCAGCCACATCGATATTGTGTTTTAGGGCAAATGCACATCCTTCCATAACAGCTCTTGCCATATGAGCACGCGTTTTATCGTAAGATAATCCAAAAAACACTCCCCGCGCTTTTGAATTCCATATAGGAGACCTTTCTCCTGACATGTATGGTAAAAACACCAGCCCATCGCTACCCGGTGGAACATCTTTGACCTTATCATCTATGACTTTATAAGGGCTTATACCTTTTTTCTGGGCTACCACCGTATCTTCATACCCCAGCTGCTCTTTAAACCACTTTAAGGCTCCACCACCGCCAACCGTCCCGCCTTGAAGTAACCACCTATCAGGCACCACATGGTATCCCAGTATCAAGCGCGGTTCTATAACAGGCCTACTCATGCATATACTCATACCGCCTGCCTGTCCCCCTTGTTCCTGGGTCTGCCCCTCTTCTATTACTCCTGCGCCTAAGGTAGATGCCGCAGCATCCAGACCACCAGCTACCACCGGTGTACCTTCTTTAAGGCCTGTTTCAACAGAAGCCCATCTACTTACACAGCCGACTATTTGATGGCATGGATAAATATCCGCAACCTTGTCGATATCAAGCCCCATCTCTCTGCAAATATCTTTGTCATAACAGCCTTTTTTAACATTAAAAAAGTGAAAACCATATCCCTGGGATAAATCTTGGGTAAATTGACCTGTCAGTTTATAGACGATGTACCCATTGCTCTGAAGGAATTTATATGTCCTCTTATATATTTCTGGCTCATTTTCCTTTATCCAAAGCATTTTAGGCGTTATATAAGCGGGGTCAACGGGATTTCCGCTTAGCGATATGACCCTTTCCAGACCGACTCTTTCTGCAATCTGCTGCGCTTGAGATTGAGCTCTTCGATCAAACCATATCATCACGCGTCTTAAAACCTCACCTTCAGAGGATATCGGTAACGCCGCCCAACTCTGTCCATCAACTCCTATCCCTGCGATTTCATCGGCTTTCACTTTTCCGCTGCTGAACACTTCCTTTAGTGCACTGCAAACAGCGGCCCACCACTCTCTAGCATCCTGTTCTGCCCACCCTGTATGGGGATAATAAATATCATAAGTTTTTGCTGTAGAAAAGATCACTTCTCCACCAACATTAAACACAGTAACTTTACAGGCAGATGTACCAATATCGATACCTATAAGATATTCCCCCATAAAACCAACTCCCATGTTGAATCGTTTTATTTTCTATAAAATACATTATAAATTATAAAATTTTATAAATCAATCACAATTATTGATACCAATACATTGTGAATTGCAGATTTATACCTGTAATCAGTATTTGCTCAACCTAAAAATTTATCTTCTGCTTTTGCTATACAACGGACCGAAGTTCTGGCACGCCCTGTAATCGGCACCCTCAAGGTCCATCGTGCCAAATGCACCCCACACACTAGGCCTGAATATTTTCTCTTCAGGTACATTATGCATAGCAACAGGTATTCGCAACATGGACGCCAGTGTAATTAAGTCCGTACCAATGTGACCATAACTCAATGAGCCATGGTTTGCACCCCAACCGTTCATCACTGAGTAAACATCTTTGAATGGTCCCTTGCCTGTAAGCCGTGGCACAAACCACGTCGTCGGCCATGTAGGATCCGTCCTGTTGTCCAGTATGTGGTGCACATCTTCTGGCAACTCTACTGTATAACCTTCAGCGATCTGTAAAACAGGTCCAAGACCCTTTATAATATTAAGCCTGGACATGGTAACAGGCATCCCACCTCTTGTCACAAACTGGGACGAAAATCCTCCTCCTCTGAAATACCCTCTACTGGCTGGCATCCACGTAGTTGCATCAAGGCACCTTTCTACATCTTCAGGGGTAATATCCCAGAATGGCTTCATAACAGGATTACCATTGGCATCTCTCTGCTGGCCTGTTCCGTCCAATGCTGCTGAACCTGAATTAATCAGATGGATAACCCCGTTGGCAGCCATTCCCGTAAGCTCTTTACCAGTCACTCGTTTTACAGCTTCAGGACTCCAATAAGTCCTGACATCTGCAAATACCTGAGCTCTATTTGACAGAAGATGTCCAAAAAGCATTGCCACAGCATTTAAAGCATCGTTTTCTGTCGCAAGAATAAACGGTTCTCTGATGCCGTTCCAATCAAAGGATGAGTTAAGTATAGTCTCGGAGAAATCCCCATTGGGGAAATGATCTGTCCATTGCCTCTGGCCCTGAAAACCTGCTGCAATGGCATTGTGCCCTTCCGACTCTTCCACAAATCCTAGATCTGCAAGCCTTCTGTTGCCCACCATCAAATCCCTTATAATGAGCGTCATCTTAACTACTGTTCCCCACTCTTTATCTTTTCTCTCCCTGGATGCCTTAAGGTAATCGGGATTGCGATCTTCTCCTTCAGTACAGTTCTCTTTTACCCATTTCATTGCTTTTTCGAACTCTTCTTTGTCGTAAATTCCCTCTTCCATCCTCCTTACGAGCTCGGACATATCTACATACTCAACCCTCATCCCCAAATAATCCTCGAAGAAATCGGGATCAACGATAGATCCCGCAATCCCCATTGAGACATTCCCTATTGACAGATAGGACTTATTCCTCATGGTCGCCACCGCAAGACCTGCTTTTGCAAACCTAAGGAGCTTTTCCTTTACGTCGTCGGGAATCGTCCTGTCAGTGGCATCCTGTACGTCTTTTCCGTATATGCCAAAAGCCGGCAGCCCCTTCTGGTTGTGAGCTGCCAGAGCAGCTGCCAGGTACACTGCACCCGGTCTCTCAGTCCCATTGAAACCCCATATGGCCTTGGGCATATGGGGATCCATATCAATAGTCTCGGAGCCGTAACACCAGCACGGAGTGACCGTTATCGTGACGCCTACTCCTTCTCTCGCGAATGTTTCAGCTGCTTTAGCGGCTTCCGCAAAACCGCCTATGGTGGTATCAGCGATTACGCATTCAACTGGCATTCCATTAGGATGTTTGAGATTAGATGATAGAAATTCCGCAACAGCCTTTGCCATACCCATCGTCTGCTCTTCGAGAGATTCCCTTACGCCGTTACGACGTCCATCGATGACAGGACGAATACCTATTTTGGGAAGTGATCCTATTAATCTGTTGTGTAGAGGTACAACTTTAATGTCTTTAACATTAGCCATAAAAATATCCTCCTTTTGTGTCACATTACCAATTTTGATTATAATTTTATTTTCCTGTTACCAAATTAATTTTTCAACTCCAGTTCCACCACTGTATCGATATCATCAGGAAGCCTTGAGCCAGCAAAATTTATAAAAGCGTAATCTTTATATTCCGTAGCATTCCACGGTTCATTTACATTTACCTCTGAACCGTCAGATAATAAGCGAGCCTTTTTTATCTTGCCTTTGAGGCCTTTCAAGCTGATAGGACCTATACCTCTGTCAAAAATGTGGACATACAGCTTATTTCCTTTTTTCGTGTACCTACCCCATTCGGGCTTTGGCAGCTCGGCTCGCCCACAACCATATATACTGTCACCGTTTTTTCTCATCCATTTGCCTATTTCTGAGAGGATCTGTAACGATTCCTCAGGTATTTCTCCTTTTGCATCAGGACCCACATTTAAAAGCAAATTACCCCCTTTGCTAACGCACTCTACCAGGGCTCTGATGAGCTGCTTGGGCGTTTTAAAATCTTTATCGTCAGCGCAGTAGCCCCAATGATTGTTCATAGTAATACATGCTTCCCAGGGAATAGGATTACCTGCTTCATCTAAAATTCCTTCAGGTGGAATTATCTGCTCTGGTGAAGCAAAATCTCCTGCGTATATTTCGGGATTAACTGATTTAATATTCCCACCCAGGCGATTATCTATAATAATGTCAGGTTGAAGTGAACGCACCATTTTGACCAGTTCAGTGGCCCTCCAGGTTTCTCCTACCTTGTCATCATAAGAAAAATCGAACCATATAATATCTATTTTACCGTAATTGGTTAATAGCTCTCTAACCTGACCATGTAAATAATCTACATATTTTGAGAAATCATGTTTTTTATACCTATATGCTTCGTTATCTCTCATAGGATGATGTCTGTCACCATAGGCAGGATAATCATCGTGATGCCAATCTAACAGGGAATAGTAAAAACCTACACGCAAACCTTCTTTGCGAAATGCCTCCACATATTCTTTTATCAGATCCCTACCAGCCGGCGTATTTGTAGCCTTGTAATCCGTTAACTTGCTATCAAACAAACAAAAGCCATCATGATGCTTGGTGGTCATTACAGCGTATTGCATACCAGCTTCTTTAGCTGCTTTTGCCCATTTGTGTGGCTCGTAGTTTACAGGGTTAAATTCTTCAAAAAACGGCTGGTATTCTTCTATTGACATTTTTTCATGACTACGTACCCATTCTCCTCTAGCTGGGATGGCATATAAACCCCAATGTATAAACATACCAAAACGAGCTTCCATAAACCATTTAGTGCGTTTCTCTCTATTTGTACTCATAAATATCCTCCTTTTTCCTTATATAAATTACAAAAAATTAAAAATACTAAAAATTTCTCCCAAAAAATTCTTACCTTCCTCCCATACCAGTAACAGTAATACCTTCTGCAAAATATTTTTGAACAAATGTAAACAATATCAATGGAGGTACAATAGCAATCGTCGCTGCAGCCATCAATAACTCCCAGCGTACACCATATTGCTCAATAAACATAGCAACACCTACAGGCAATGTTTTCATATAATCATTATCAGTAACCACCAACGGCCATAAAAAGCTATTCCAATTACCTATAAAAGTAAATGCAGCCAAACTAGCAATTGCTGGGCGAGCTAATGGAATAATAATATAAAAGAAAGATCGCAATCTAGAACATCCTTCTATGAAGGCAGCTTCTTCTAACTCCATAGGTATCGTAAGAAAGAATTGTCGTAACAGAAAAGTCCCGAATGCAGTAAAAGCTCCTGGTACTATAAGTGCATAATAAGTATTTAACCAACCCAGGTATTTCATAAGTATATACATAGGTATCATTGTAACTTGAAATGGGATCATCAATGTACCTAAATAAATAGCAAACAATGTATCACGAGCAGGAAACTGAATTCTTGCAAATGCGTACGCTGCTAAAGAAGAAGTTACTAATACCAGGATTGTCGTGGTAACAGCTACAAAAATAGAATTTATATAAAATCTTCCAAACGGCAAATAATCCCATGCTATTTTGTAATTACTCCAGGCCAGATAACTTCCAAACCATTTTGGTGGTATGGAAAAGAGGTCTTTTGAAGGTTTAAGTGATGTTGCAATCATCCATAAAAAAGGAATCATAAATATTATTCCAACAAGTGTCAAAAAAAAGTAATTTACAGTTTTCCAAAGTAATATAAGCTTTTTTCTGTGATTTATCATCTTAGTCATATCGACAGTTCTAATCATATTTACATCTCCTTCCATTATTATTTATTTTCATATATCATATGTCACCCAATTTTTCTGCAATCTTAACTGAATCAAAGTTAATATAAAGATGATCATAAACAATATCCACGACATCGCAGCTGCATAACCCATTTTAAAGAATTGGAAACCATTTTGGAAAATATACATAACAAGTGTTGTAGTTGCATTCATAGGACCACCATTTGTCATTATATAAATTTGATCAAATACTTGAAAAGATGTTATAAGCGTCATTACTATTCCAAAAAATAAGGTAGGTGAAAGCAACGGTATGGTTATTTTGAAGAATTTACCAATACCATTAGCCCCATCTATTTCAGCAGCTTCATATAATGTATGAGGAATAGCTTTAATACCTGCCATAAAAATAACCGTATTGTAACCAACGCCCCACCAAACGCTCATCAATATTACAGAAAACATAGCAACTTTCGTATCACCAAGCCAATTAGGCCCATTTATGCCTATACTTTTCAACAAACCATTAAATAAACCATAGTCAGGTTGATATATCCACCTCCATATAGAAGCTACAGCTACTCCTGGTGATAATACTGGCAAAAAAAACAAAGTTCTATACAAAGCTATCCCTTTTACATCCTTGCTTAGCCACAATCCTAACAATAAAGATACTATTATATTCAATGGTAAATATCCAACCACATACTCTAATGTATTAAATAGTGCTTTTTTAAACATAGGATCTTTAACAAGATCTATATAATTTTTAAATCCCACAAACGTAGGCGGATTTAGAACAGGCCAATTAAAAAAGCTTAACAAGAGCGATGCTATAACAGGACCTACTGTAAAAGCAAAAAAACCAATTATATTAGGCAATAAAAACAAATAGGCAGCAATCATATCCTTTTTTTGCCGAGCTGTCACGATTTAACACACCTCCACTTCAATTGAAGAAAAATTTAATATAGATGAGAAAAAGTTTATAAACTTTTTCTCATCTCACTTTGAGCCTTATTTCATAAAAGTTATTTTACTACTTTAGAAGACAATTCTCTTACTTGTTTATCATATTTAGGAATAATATCCGCAGCTTTTGCTTTTCCAAAGTATATAGGTTGTAAGACATTTTGAGTTATAAAATTATCTGTTTCTGTCCAATTATCAGTTATATACGCAGGTATGCTATCAGCCAGAGATAATTCCATCGCATGCTGAAGACCGTCAACTTTGACACCGTCATAATATGCTTGTTGTACGCTTTTTCTGGCAGGAAATGCTCGACCATTTTTTGCTAATAACGTTAATGCTTCTTTGCTAGTAAAATACGAAACTACTTTAAATGCTTCTTCTGGATATTTTGTCTTAGAGTATATTCCAAAACCAGAACCCTGGACATAATCTGTTCTTTTACCTGTTGTTGGCGATAAGGGCTTAGGTGCTATAGCAAAATTGAATTTAGCATTTTTCTTACTGTTTATAATGCTCCATGGACCATCATAATACATGCCAATATGACCTGCGTACCATCGATCACCAAGTGAATTCGCAGTTAAATCAGATAAAGTAGGAGCAACATGATAAACATTTATAAGATCTGCAAACCATTGAATTGCAGCAATGGCTTTAGGATCATTAAAAGACACCTGAGTACGATTATTGACAAGATAATTAGCTCCATTTGATAGAATATATACCATATTACTCCACCATGCACCATCTAACGCGAATCCAAAATCACGGTTTGTAGGATTAGTTAACTTTTTAGCAATCTCCAACATATCATTCCAGGTCCAATTATCATTGGTAGGATATGGCACTTTATATTTGTCAAACATATCTTTATTATAAAAAACTAACATTACTCCATAATCATAAGGTAACGCATATACTTTCCCTTTGTAGGTTAGTTCATTAAACATATTTTGATCAAAATCATCAACATCAAGCTGCTGCTGCTTTATATAATTATCTAATGGAAGTAATGCACCTCTTAAAGCATATTCGTGTGCTTTCGTCCAGTGTATACCTATAACATCAGCTGCCGTACCACCAGCAACCTGTGCGGGCAATTTTTGCCAATAAGTGTTCCAGTCAACAGTTTCTAATTTTACGCTTATATTCGGATATTTTTTAGTTACATTCTGAGCTATTTGTTGCCATAACTCTCTGTCTTCAGCCCCAGCCCAAAACTGTACTCTAATTGTAACTTGTTTATTTTTATTATTTTTATTTACTGAATTACTGGATACTTTGTTACTCGATTGACCACAGCTAGAAAACACCAATGCTATTGAAATAATAAACACTAAAATAAATAATATCTTTTTATTTCTTTTTGATCTCATTAAAAATTATCCCCCTTTTTCCTTTTCATATTTTTTAGATTATAAAATAATCGCTAACAATACTTATAAACTTATCTTATAGCATCAATACGCACCTTCCTTCGATATGTTTCATTCTTTAAAGATTTTCTGTCAAAAACAAATATCTGTAAATTGAATCGTTTCAATACTATTTTAATATATAGAAAAAACATTTTCAAAGTCCAAATTTGACCAAATTCGCCGAATATTCGCTGTTTTTTTTTTTTTTTTTTTTGAATATTGCTCACGTTTTCTCATTTTTTCTCCATTTTTCGCCTGTATATGTTTAAAATGCCTTTGTTCCCATATCAAACGCTATCATGTTTTAAATCTTTTTCTGTGGTTTTTTGATTCAAAAATAAAAAGCTATAAAAGAATTTTTCAATCCTTTTATAGCTTCTCCTTATTTTTCATTGCTACGCTGGACATTCATCTGCGCTTTTTAAGCTCTATGGCCTTTAAGGCTTCTTCTACAATATCATCCGGCGTCAGATGATACAATTTCAGCAATTCATCGGGCTTACCTGATTGCCCAAACTGGTCCTTTATACCTACACGCCTTACGGATACCGGCACCCTCTCGCTTACTACCTCGCATATCGCTGACCCTAATCCTCCTATTATGCTGTGCTCTTCTGCTGTCACTATGGCCCCTGTCTCCCGTGCCGCTTTGATTATCAGCTCTTCGTCTATTGGCTTTATGGTGTGTATGTCTATCACCTTTGCTTCTATCCCTTTGCCTTTTAATATCTCATATGCTTCTAATGCTGCCGCTACCATTATCCCTGTGGCTATTATCGTTACATCTTTCCCTTCTTTTAGCACTATCCCTTTCCCTATCTCAAATCTGTAGTTGTCTTCTTCATATATTACGGGTACGCTCAGCCTACCTAGCCTTATATATACGGGCCCTTTGTACTCTGCCGCTGCTTTTACCGCTGCCCTGGCCTCTACGTCATCCGCTGGATTTATCACTACCATCCCCGGTATTGCTCTCATTATCGCTATGTCTTCTACCGATTGGTGAGTGGCTCCGTCTTCTCCTACTGTTATCCCTGCATGGGTTGCTGCTATCTTTACGTTTAACTTCGGATAGGCTATGGAGTTCCTTATCTGCTCAAACGCCCTTCCTGTGGCGAATATGGCAAAGGAACTAGCAAAGGGTATCTTGCCGCATGTGGCTAGCCCTGCCGCTGTCCCCATGAGGTCCTGTTCCGATATGCCTACGTTGAAAAACCTCTCGGGAAATTTTTTCGCAAAGTCTGCTGTCTTGGTAGATTTTGATAGGTCGGCATCAAGTACTACTATGTCTATGTTGTGCTCTCCTATCTCTGCTAGTGCTTTTCCGTAGGATTCTCTCGTCGCTATCTTATTCATCTCTATCCCCCAATTCTTTCAGCGCTTCTTCTTTTTGTTCTTCGTTGGGCGCATTGCCATGCCATCCTACCTGGTTCTCCATGAATGCTACTCCTTTGCCTTTTATGGTGTGGGCTATTATCATCGTGGGTTTGCCCTTTACCTTCCTCGCTTTCTCTACCGCTCTTTTTATCTCTTCGTAGTCGTGTCCGTTTATCTCTAATACGTTCCATCCGAAGGCTTTCCATTTGTCTGCTACCGGCTCTATGGTCTTTACCTCGTCGTTGCTGCCGTCTATCTGTAATTTGTTGTAGTCTAAAAAGGCGGTTAGGTTGTCCAGCTTGTAATGGGCTGATGTCATGGCTGCTTCCCATACCATGCCTTCTTGTATCTCTCCGTCTCCTAGCATCACGTATACCCTGTAGTCTTTTTTGTCCAGCTTGGCCGCCAGTGCCATTCCGTTGGCTGCAGATAATCCTTGCCCCAATGAGCCTGTGGTCATGTCTACTCCGGGGGCGCCTTTCATGTCGGGATGACCCTGTAACATGGAGCCTGTCTGCCTGAGTTTCATCAGCTCTTCTTTGGGAAAATAGCCCCTTTCTGCCAGTACGGCATACAATGCCGGCGCTGCATGGCCTTTGGATAATACAAATCTATCCCTATCTTCCCATCTGGGGTTTTTGGGATCGATTCTCATGATGTCGAAGTACAGCGTGACCAGTATGTCTGTAGCTGATAGTGAGCCTCCCGGGTGGCCTGATTTTGCCGCTGTTATGGACTTTATTATGCTCCTTCTTACCTCTGTGGCAATTTGGGCTAGTTTTTCGCTGTCCATAGTCTTACCTCCTCTGCGTCTTGTTTCTGGAAGGCTCTCATATTTTCAGGTTCGCCTTAGCCCAATCCTCTTTAAACCTTTCAATCCCCGCGTCCGTCAGAGGATGTTTTATCATCTGCATTATCACTTTGTAGGGTACTGTGGCTATATGAGCACCTAGTTTTGCTGCCGTGAGCACGTGTACGGGGTGCCTTACGCTGGCGGCTATGATCTCTGTTTTTATGTCGTAAGTTTTGAATATCTGTGCTATATCTTCTATGAGCTTCATGCCGTCACTGCTTATGTCGTCTAACCTGCCTATAAATGGGCTTACATATGTGGCACCTGCCCGGGCTGCCAGCAAGGCCTGGTTGGCACTGAATATTAGCGTGACGTTGGTCTTTATCCCTTCTTTTGAAAGTATTTTTACTGCTTTTAATCCTTCTGCTGTCATGGGTATCTTTATGACTATGTTCTTGTGAATACCGGCTAATTTTCTTGCTTCCTGAACCATTCCTTCATGATCTTCGCTTATGACCTCTGCACTTATGGGCCCATCTACTATTTCCGCAATTTCCTTTATTACCTCTATAAAGTCTCTGCCTTCTTTTGCTACCAACGATGGGTTTGTGGTAACACCCGATATGACGCCCAGCTCGTTGGCTTCTTTTATCTCCTCTATGTTGGCCGTGTCAATAAAAAATTTCATACATCACACCCCTCTATTTATAAAATTAAATATCCTGCAATTTCATGATGCTATCGTATATCCTTTTATTGCCCAAACCTACATCTTCGGCCAGTCTTAATATAGTATACCTGCGCCTAACCTCTTTAGCATTGGTCAAAGCATCATAAAGCATAGCTTCATTCAGGCCAATTTCATCAAATCTTACAGGAGCACCAACGTTCTTCAATACATCCTTTATATACGCTGGAGTAGGTACATTTTCTTGCACACATTTTTTAAGGTATTCCAATTTTCAATTATTTTATCCTGCCTCTGTTTTCTTTTTGTTTCATCAAGATAAAAATAGTTTAAATCCATCAAAACCTCTTCTGCCATAGGACCATATGCTTTTTTTATGCTACTTTCGTATTCATCACGGCTTTGAGTATTTCTCCTTGATATAAATTCTTTTATATCTTCCCGTGAAAATGAAAACACGTAATGATAAATACTTGAAGTTATTATACTCATTATGCCAACTTTTGTGCCGTGAAAATGACACTCTTTACCTGAAGATATTTCCTTCATCTCAACATAATGGGACAGATGATGTTCAGCACCAGAAGCAGGCCGTGAATTTCCCGATTTGAGCATTGCAATGCCTGATATGACCAATGCTTCCATTAGCTCTTTTATCGCGCTTTTCTCCCTCTTTGCAATGTCTTTTGCGACATTTACGCATTTCTCTATAGATTCCCTTACTAGATCAGCTATTTCTTCTGAATAAACTTCTTCTGCAACAATGCTGCTTATATACCAATCTGCCAGAGATGTGTACTTGCCCAGGATATCACCAAAACCTGCTGTGATCATATCGTAAGGAGCTTGGGATAGGATATCGGTATCACCGATTATAAAGTGGGGATATATCGCTTCATAAGTCCGTTTAAATCCCTTTACTATCAAAGGCGAAACTGATGAAGCATAACCGTCCATCGATGGTGCTGTAGCCACAATACCATAAGGCTTACCTATTTTAAAGCTTACAAATCGTGTAAGATCATTTAATGTCCCTGAACCCACTGCTATCAGAAATTCTGTATTCCTATCCATTTCTATAAGGATTTCACCGAGGGCTCTCTCGTCAGGTATAAGCGAGCCTCCCTTTCCAATACGCATTCAACAACATCATAACCACCGCTCTCTAATTGTGACGCCACATACTTGCCTGCTACATTATAAGTATTATTGTCACACACCACCATCACCTTACAGTGGGTCACGCCTACTTTGTCCACCACATGTGATATGCTATTTATAGCGCCATTTTTAATAATAATTTCTTTTATAGGAATCAATTCGCCCATGTCTTCACTTCTTTCAAATCAATTTTTTTGGTGGATGTCCTCACTTTCAGTTCAGGTTTTATACATATATTTATAGGCTCTTCAAAAGCCTTGTTGCCCATATCTATCAATTTAAACAAAATCCTCGCCGCTTCTCGCCCCATCTCTTCCTTAGGGTGTATCACACTGGTAAGTTTTACGTCAGACAATACAGCGTAATCAGAGTCATCAAATCCTACAATAGATACATCATCAGGTATGCTCAATCCAGAATTTCTCAGGGCTTCTATCACCCACATGGCAATCTGATCATTATAGCAAACTATAGCAGTGGGCTTTTCATCTTCTTCTTTAAATATCCGCGCCGCCATCTGCGGTGGTTTTGTTTTCATCTCTTCAGTGGTATACCATATGATATTATCTTCTTTAATCCTCACGCCATGTTTTCTCAATGCTTTAATATAACCCTTGTATCTGTTTAAACCCTGGTTATCATCACTCTTGAATATGCCCACAATATTCCTGTGGCCCAATTCTATAAGGTGTTCTGTGGCTATAAAGCCACCTGCTTCATCATCCTGTATCACATAAGAAGGTTTTAGTTCGTCGTAATAACTGTTTATAAATATATAGGGTATACCTTTTCGTTTGAACTCCTGAAAGTAGTTTAAATTTATATGGGGAAGCGCGCTCTTCGTCGGCTCGATTATGATGCCTCTGATGTTTTTGGTCAATACATTTTCCAAGATGTCTATCTCTCTTTCTATCCTGTTGTTTGTATTGTAAAGCAGTATGGTATATCCCTCTTTGGAAAGCACCTGATCGATGCCTCTTATTATCCTGGGGAAAATGTAATCATTTATATAAGTGGTTATAACAGCGATATTGTTAGAATCGACGCTCTTCACTGCCGATCTATCAGCGCAAAAAGTCCCCGCTCCCTGCTTTCTATAAATCCAACCTTCATTTTCCAGTTCGTCTAGCGCTTTTCTAACCGTGTGCCTGCTCACGTTGAATTTATTTACAAGCTCATTTTCAGTAAAAACCGGATCATGGGCATTTAAATTCTCTTTAATTATATATTCTATAACGTATTCCTTAAGTTGCTGGTATTTTGGCACATTTGCTGCCAACTTTACACATCCTCTCTTGAAAAATTGTCCACATCTCTAAAAGCGTTCTTTATATCATTATATCACGTCTGTTCATCCATACAAGGGTTAAGATACCTCGTCCTCAATTCGCAATTTACAATATTTACAAATCGGTTACCTCCGAAAAAATTCAATAGCATCGGCAAGTGACTTTAAGTGGATGTCCTCAACGTCAGTCTTTCACAAAGTCACTTGTCTTAGGGGTATTCCTCAACCCTGACCGTATTTAGTCATGTACCTTTCATGGGCCCTTTTTACCTCTTCTTCCGGTATTTCATCAGGTTGACCCAATAGCAATGCCAGGTGCACTGTTTTGGCCACATCTTCAACCATAACCGCTGCTTTTACTGCAGCCTCAGGAGATTTACCTACAGTAAATACCCCATGGTTTTTCATCAAAATAGCAGGGCTATCGCCTATATATTCCACTATAACTTTGCCTATTTGTTCGCCACCTATTTGAGCATAAGGGCCCACAGGTATGGGACCGCCAAACTCATCTGCGATGGCTGTAAGGTAAACAGGAATAGGCCTTCCCAGTGCTGCAAAACTGGTAGCATAAGGTGAATGGGTATGCACAATGCCCATGACGTCACTTCGATGCCTATACACATAAAGGTGTGTCGCCGTATCTACCGACGGTTTCAACCGGCCTTCTATTACGTTTCCCTGTAGGTCAACCACCACCATATCTTCGGGCGTCATTTCCTCATATAATACCCCGCTGGGCTTTATCACTACGTATCCCGTTTCTGGATCTCTGCCACTGACATTGCCACTGGTCATCGTCACAAGGTTGTTCTTAGGCAACATGAGGTTCATCTTCCACACGCGTGCTTTCAAGCTCTCAAGCATTGGCAACCCTCTCCTTTATGGCTTTTAATCTCTTCATGACGTCATTTGGACCTCTTCCAAAATAATCGTGGAGGATTTTATACTCCTTAAACAACTCTTCGTATATCTTCACATTTTCCGGTATGGGTTTGTACGTGGCATCTTTTAGTTTAGGTATAACTTTTGCCGCTTCAAATATGCTATCAAATCCTCCTTTTTCTTTTCCAGCTACTACTGCGCCAAACATAGCTGCACCAAGTGCAGGAGTCTGGGCTGATTGCGAGATCTTTATCTCTAGATTGGTGACATCAGCGTATATCTGCATAACCAATGGATCCTTTTCTGCCAGGCCTCCACAAGCGTATAGCTCTTTTACCTCTACGCCATTATCATTAAAAGCGTCTATTATCATCTTCGTACCGTAGGCTGTAGCCTCAATAAGAGCCCTATAGATTTCCTCAGGTTTTGTGGTCAAAGTCATACCCAGTACCATGCCTGTCAGGTCTGCGTCCACCAGAACGGATCTGTTGCCATTCCACCAATCCAGCGCAATCAATCCACTTTGACCTGGTTTCAATCGGGAAGCTTTTTCTCTCAAATATTCAAAAGCACTAATGCCCCTCTGTTCTGCTTGCAATTTATATTCGTTAGGTAAGCACGTCTCCATATACCATGCAAATATATCCCCTACCGCTGATTGACCCGCTTCATATCCGTATAGGCCGGGTATTATTCCATCTTCCACAACACCGCATATCCCCGGTACTTCTACTTCTTTGTCGTTTAAAACCATATGGCATATAGAAGTTCCCATTACCATGACCATTTTACCTGGCGATGTAACTCCCATGGCCGGTACTGATACGTGAGCATCCACATTGCCAACCGCCACAGCCACTCCAGGATTTAATCCTATTAGAGACGCCATCTGCGGTGTCAATTCACCTGCTTTTGTACCGAGGGGATATATGTCGCGGCTTAGTTTTTCGTCTACCAAATTTTCTAAACGCGGGTCCAGCGCTTTATAAAATTCCTTAGATGGATAACCTTTCCTCTTGTGCCATATAGCTTTATATCCCGCAGTACAGCTATTCCTCCTCTCGTTACCTGTGAGCATCATAATTACCCAGTCAGTAGCCTCAATAAATTTATCTGTGGCTTCATAGACTTCTGGCGCCTCATTTAAGACCTGCCATACTTTTGGGACCAGCCATTCAGAGGAAATCTTTCCACCGTACCTTGCCAGGAAGTCTTCACCCCTCTCGGCAGCTATCTGATTTAACCTGTTAGCCTCAGGCTGTGCCGCGTGGTGTTTCCACAGTTTCACATAAGCATGGGGGTTTTTAGTAAATTCAGGCAAATCACATAAGGGAGTACCGTCTTTTTTTATAGGAAGGACTGTACACGCTGTAAAGTCTATTCCTATACCTATCACATCATCTTTGCTTACACCCGCTTGTTTTAATACATCTGGAATGATTACTTTAAGCACTTCAATGTAGTCATCAGGATGTTCTAAAGCCCAATCCTGGCCTAAAGGCGTACCATCAGGTAAAGTTTCATCCATGACCCCATGAGGGTAAGCCATGGCTGATGAAGCCACTTCTTGGGCCGTGTCAATATTGAGCAATAATGCACGGGCAGATTCTGTACCATAATCCACCCCTATAGAATACTTAGCCATACAACATCTCCTCCCTATACTTCTACATATTCGATATCTAACAGTTCACATAGTAGCTTCCATCTTCGTGCGTTATCTCCAAGATTCAGGCACTGATGGTGCGTCCCTCCATTTTTCAGCCAGCCGTCGAGGCAGGATCTAACACCTGTAGACGGTTTGAAATGGAAATATGGCATTTCGATATGCTTTGCTTCTTCTGTATCCAGTATTTCTCCTTTAGAAACAACCAATCTATATTTTTCTCCTTCTAAAGAAACCAACGATACCAGCGTAGCAGGCCCTGGTTCTGCCATAAACACTATCGTAGGCGGATTATCCAATCTGCCTATACCCAGCTCGCGATCCACGAGTTTGATTGGCCTATCCTTTCGCGCTATTTTCCAGTTACCTTCTCCCATATGGCTCATCAAAATAGAATCTCTCTTAAAATCCATAGCATACATCTCAGTAAAGTGCGCATCACCTATCAACATGTGCCCTGCTGCCACCAGGCTAGCCGTAATAGCATCTCCTTCTGCGGCATAACCATATCCCTCTGCCATCAAATTAGAAGCCGCCATCATGGGAATTTGTTTAAATCTTCCGTCTCCTTTGAACACATCGAAATGGGCGCTAAAACCATCATAGCCTTTGTTCATAAGAAATTTTTTAAATCCCAGCTGCAAACGTGCTGCATACCTGTGTCGCTCTTCAGTGAGTTTAGGATCAATGTAAAAATTCTTCCTATTTTCTTCAATTATAGCATCAATCTCTTCTTCTGTCACCATTTCCATATACCTATAAACCTCACCTATATACTCCTGATTTATCTGTGGCCCTATTTTCCTCGTAAATGCGGCCTCGTCGCCTAATATATCGTACATGCCATGCATTCTTCCAAATTGAGCTATTTTCATATTTCTCAGCGCATTAATTGTCTGTACAGCTTTTGCCCAATCCTCAACAAATGCCTTAAACTCTTCAGAATGCCAATCTTCTGTTATAACAGGACATTTAATACCCAATCTGACGATGGCATTTGAAGTATCCTGGGCACCGTGAACCCCCTGATTGTATGTCAAATCACCCATGTCCCAGTCCTCTGTCACAGTTGAAACCGGCTGTATATTCGCCAGCATAATAGGAAGTCTATTATTTCTCAATGCATTAACCACGTTTGTAGCGGGCCCATAGGTGAGCATTACTATCATAATGCCATCAAGCCCTTTTTCGTTAAACTCTTTTACTATGCGTTCAATATCATTTCTATTTCTTGTTGCACCAGGAAAGTAAAAATCTGCTACGCCTTTAAGTCTTTCTATCACATCTCTGGCGTATTTCTCCTGCCTCTCAGTAATTCCAGGCAACATATCATCGTATAACTCCTGCATTATTCCCAAGAAACCTATCTGCGGTTTTGCACTTTTCTTCATAAAAATTCCTCCTCTCCTTACTGAATAACATATTGGTGTCTAAATTAGTTGTTCGTATATTTATTACTATTATGTTAGTTGCGCGTACATATTAATCGAGAAAATATATCCTCCACAATTTTTTCATATAATTATTGATTCTACCAATACTTTACCTATTGCTTAATACCCTGACTTCAAAAGGTTCCAATGTTATTTCGCCATTTAGGTACTCTCCTGTCAAAATGTCCACCATTTGTTTATTCACAATTATTGTAGATGGCTTTCTATTGAAGTTCAAAACAAAATAGAATTCATCAGCACCTTTTATCCGCCTGAGTACTTCTATTCCTTCATTAGACTTTAGCCCAGCGACAGATATACCGCATTCCCCTGTAACTTTGTCTAAAAGTACTTTTATTATATTATCACTTGGAATCGTGCCTACGTAATACGCATTACCTCTCCCATATTTATTAACAGTAATAACAGCCTTTCCTGATATATAGTCCGCCTTATACTCTCCTAACACTTTTGCGGTAACAGGTGAAATAACATCATACCATGTATTAGCAGTCCCTTTATTATCCCCAAAGACTACATCAATACTTTCATCATCAGGTATGACGCTATATTCCTCTATATCTATGCCTAATAGTTCTTTTAACGGACCCAAAAGGGACTGATCGTTCATCCTGTTATCCCATCTCTTGGCCCCTGCCCTCCAGGTCGTGAGGAAAGTACCTCCATCTCTCACATAATTCTTTATGTTATCAGTAATTTTTTCATTGACCATTATAAGACCGGGAGCTAAAACCAGTTTATAACCTGACAAATCGTCTTCAGGGCTTATTATATCTACTGGTATATTTCTGCTATAAAAATATTTATAATACTTCTTTATCTGCTCCATATACCTGAATCCCCTCTTGTGAGGTTGTATTTCAAAGGCCCATTCATTATCAAAAGACCTGATTATAGCCACTTCGGCTTTTACCTCTGAACCTTCAATCATAGCTCCGATTTTACGCAATTCATGCCCCACCTGTTTTACTTCATTGTATCTTCTTCTCGGGATCCCATCGTGATCAAGTATGCCATGCCAATATTCTTCAGTGCCAAAGGTGCATGCCCTCCACCTGAAGTAAACTATAGCATCCGCACCATGGGCTATAGATTGATATACCCAAAGCCTCATCTCACTCGGTTTTAATTGCCTGCCCATTTCCTCCCATCCTGTAGGTCCACTCTGCTGCTCCATGACCCAGAAGTTTTTCTTTTTAACACCCCTCATTACATCGTGGGACAGTGCTATACTAGAAGATATTTGGTCAATACTATCGCTAAAATGGTTTATAGGATAATTGTCCCATGATATAAAATCCAAGTCTTTTGCCAGCTTATAATAATCTATCTGGTTAAAAAGGCCCATAAAATTATGTGTAATTTTTTTGTCAGGTGTAATCTCTCTAAGTATATCAATTTGCACTTTTTGGTATTTTACAACTGAATCCGATGAAAAACGCTTGTAATCTAAAAGCAACGATGGATTATGAGATGTCACAGCCCTTCTAGGTATTATGACACTGTCCCAATCCTTATATGTTTGGCTCCAAAACACCGTTCCCCATGACTCATTTAATTTATCTATGGTACCATACCTTTCTTTTAACCATTCTTTGAACTCTTTCATGCAATTATCGCAATAGCATACCGTAGTGTCATGGCAGCCAAATTCATTATCAATATGCCAGCATATTACATCTGGATTGCTTTCATAATGTTCGGCCATAGCTGTTACAATCTTTTTCGTATACTGTCGATATACAGGGTTGTTATAACAATAGTGTCTTCTAGAACCAAATCCTTTTACATGACCATCCTCGTCCACAGGCAATATCTCAGGATGTTTGTCTATAAGCCATTTGGGAGGTGCCGCTGTAGGCGTGCCTAAAACCACTTTTATACCATGCCTTGATAGAATACTTATAGCTTTGTCCAGCCACGAAAAATCGTATAAACCTTCATCTGGCTCCAGTTTCGCCCAGGCAAACTCTGCGAGGCGAACCACATTTATCCCAGCCTCTTCCATAAGATGGGCATCAATTTCCCATCTATCCTCAGGCCAATGCTCAGGATAGTAATCTACACCATAAAACATAATTCTTTCACCCTTCCTTCCTCATGTTTGAAAAATATTTTGCCGATAGTGGCCATGTTTACCCTACCAGCAGGACTAAATAAAACAGTTTTTGATACATTTTTGAACAAAGCAAAAGCTTTGTACTATTCCTTATATAATTTCTCACGGTTAATAATCATTGTTTAATTGCTCCTGCAGTCATGCCTTGAATAATATATTTAGATAAAAATACAAACGCAATTAGCATAGGTGCAACTGCAAGAGTTGTACCTGTCATCAACACTCCATAATCATATCCTCTAGTTGGGTCTCCTTGCAATGCACTCAAAGCTACTGGTAAAGTAAAAACGTTTGGATCTTTTAAAATTAACAAAGGACCCATAAAATTATTCCAGCTACCAATAAATGTATATATACCAAGTGCAGCCAAACCAGGTTTTAAAATTGGCAAAGCAATTCTAAAAAATATTTGCCATTCAGGACAACCATCAATCTTCGCTGCATCTAAAAGATCATGTGGTAGAGTTCCCGCTATATATTGTCTCATCCAAAATATTCCAAATGCATTGGCAGCTCCAGGTATTATCAAGCCATAATAATTATTTATCCAACCAAATTTCGTCATCATTATAAACCAAGGAACAATAGTTATAAGACCTGGAACCATCATTGTTACAAGCATTAACGAAAATAATAAATTTTTCCCCGGAAAATTATACATTGCAAAAGCATATCCAGCTAAGGAGCAAAATAATAAAACTAACAACACAGAACTAGTCGCTACAAACAAGCTATTTAACATATTCCGCCACAAAGGAATTGTTTCAACAACCATTCTATAGTTTTTTATAAAATCATTCCCGAAAATTATCGGAGGTGGGAATTTAAATATTTCTTGAGCACTATGAGTCGACAAAACCACCATCCAATAAAAAGGAAAAATCATCAAAATTCCACCACAAAACAGTATTAAATAAAGTAATGTTTTTTGAAGTTTCATACTATCACCTCACTTTGTATAATCATTACCAAATATTTTCATATTAATAAACGAAAAAATCACAATCAATGCACTTATAACAAATCCAAAAGTAGCCGCATAACCAAAATGGGAAAATCTAAATGCCTGTGAATATAAATATGTTGATAAAGTTAAACCTGAATTATTTGTACCTCCATCTGGCCCAACAAGCATAAATGGTTCATCAAATATCGTAAGTCCACCTATGGTAGACATGATTACAGTATATAGTATAATAGGCATAATAAGTGGTATTATTACTTTAAAAAACGTCTGAAAACTATTGGCACCATCTACAACGGCTGCTTCAGTTATTTCCACAGGTATTGACTGTAACCCCGCATAATAAATAACCATGTTCCATCCTAGCCATCTCCAAATAAAAAGTATTATTATAGCAGGTTTAATCCAAAAACCATTTCCCCCAAACCAATCAATAGGTTTTAAACCAATATATTGTAAAAATACATTAATTAAACCATAATGTACACCATAAAGTGTTAAAAACACCAAAGAAACTGCAACGGATGATGTAACCACTGGTGTAAAATAGATCGTCCTAAAAAAATTCTTAAGTTTTATCATCTTAGAATTTAATATATAAGCTAGTACTAAAGCCAAAAAAAGCATTGGTACATGCGCTACAATAGCGATTACAAGAGTATTGTATAATGACTTCCAAAATAGCGGGTCTTTAAATAAAAACATATAATTCTGCAAGCCTACAAAAGTCATATTACTTATTCCATCCCAATTATGAAATGTCAAATAAAAAGCAAACAGCAATGGAAAAGCTCCAAAAATACCGTATAATATATAAAAAGGTGAAATGTAAATGTAAGCTATTTTATTTTTCTTTACTTCCGCCCATAAATTTTCATGATATACATATTTTTTCTTTCTATCTACAGATAAATTAATCACGTTACCACCCTCTCAATTCAGAGCTTCATAACATCTAAATGTTATGAAGCTCTGAATTTTAATTTATTTCATCTGTGCTTTTAAAGTTTGAAGATCTTGAGCAATAGCTTGTTGAATCTTTTTTATAGCACCTTCCATTGTCTTTTGTGAATCCAATTTTTGATCAATTGCTTTTTGCGCTTCTTGTGTTAATATACTAGAAACTTGCGGATCCATCTTAGTTACTCTTATATTAGGAATTTGCCCAGCAATTTTTATCCAGAGTTCTCTAGTTTTTTCACCACCAAAGTACTCATCTTGCTCATGATATATAGGGTCATCCCATGCTGGTTTATATGCCGGAAAATAATCAACTGCTTTAAACATCGCGTTTTGTCCCTCTTTTGTAGCTAAAGCATATTTTATAAAAGCCCACGCAGCTTCTTTATTTTTACTCTGACTAGGTATAACTAAAAACGAACCTCCCCAGTTGTAAGCAGCATTCTCCGGTATTGGAGCTACTCCCCATTTTCCTTTTAGATCTGGTGCAATCCAAGTTTTTAAAAAACCTCCAAACCAGCAACCCGCCATTTCCGTAGCCAATGTCCCATTTTTAAACATAGCTTGCCATTCGGGAGTCCACATGTTCACTTTTGCATCGATTCCATTTTCACGAGCTTTCTGAGATATATCTAATATAGAAGCCATTTTTACTGGATCTAAAAGTAAATTATATTTATCATCAAAATAATTATGATTTAATGTAAAATAAAGACTGAACATGTTTTCGGCATTACTCATCATATAAGTCTTGCCACCAGTCGCCGCTTTTATTTTTTTACCTACTTCTATAAATTTATCCCATGTATTCAGCTCATTTGTTACAGATTCTGGATCGGACTTCAAACCTGCTTTTTCAAAAATATCCCTTCTATAAAATAAACTAGCTGGACCTATATCCCATGGAATTCCTATTTGTCTTCCATCCATAGTAGTTGCCTCAGACCATGCATACGAAACAAAATCGTCTTTTAATTTATCCGCTAAGTACGGATTACCTCTTAAATCTTCCAAACCACCACTTGCAGCAAATTTGCCTATTTGTCCATTTTCTACCATAGACACATCAGGCGCACCAGATTTAGCAGCTAATGAACTAAGTAACTTAGTATGAACGTCATCAGTTTTCATCATTATTACTTTAACTTTTATATTTGGATATAATTTATTAAATCCAGGCATTATTGCTTTAAAAGCCGTATCAGCAGCTGGCCATCCCCACACCGTTATCTCACCCGACAACTGCGCATTGTTAGCTACTTTTCCATTATTTTGTTTATTAGAAGAAGCACTTTTACTCGAAGAAGAATTAGAACAACCTCCTACGAAAACAGATGTTGCAATTATTAAAGATAATAATAGAGAAAAAGCTTTCCTCATAATTTTCATACCCCCTTATAATTTACAAAGTTCCGGGCGGGAAAGCCCACGGGTTCACTCGTGGGATGAAAGCCCGGTTATTTTTTGTCAAAGTATCTTTCTTGAATATGGTATAATGTAGCTATGGAAGAAAAATATAGACACAAAAATACAAGTGTATCACTGATCAACTATCATTTTATCTGGTGCCCTCGTTATCGGCGCAAGGTACTGGTCGGTCCTGTAGAAGCCAGATTAAGAGAACTTATCAAGGAGGTGGCTAAGAAACTTGAATTGGAGATATTGGCTTTGGAGATTATGCCCGACCACGTACACCTGTTTGTCAACGCGCCGCCAAACCTGGCACCGCACGATATAGTGGCGCGATTCAAAGGTGTATCTTCCCACTATCTACACCGTGAGTTTGAGCAGGTTGCACGAATGCCATCCATGTGGACCAGAAGCTATTTTGTATCAACTGCCGGCAACGTTTCTTCCGATACTATTCGTAAGTA
>NZ_FQVH01000033.1 GCF_900129075.1 Caldanaerobius fijiensis DSM 17918 | reverse complement strand
ATCCCTGATTAAATATTTTAACCAATTTAATTCATTTTAATGCATAAAATGTAGAAAAAAGGTTATACTAAGAAATGGGTTAAATAAAATGTTAATTGATTCTTATCAAGAAAGAGCATGAAATTAATCTAAATACACAAAATATTTTTCACTCCCACAATTTTTCGTTGTAACCTGCTCTCACATAATATGTTTTTGATGTATCTGTATTATCTTCATACTCTACTTTTAATAAACCATCTTCAATCCACACATCTGACACCTGCGGTAAAAAAGAAAAATATCCTTTTGGTGCATAATCCTGTAATACTACTATACCTTCCGCCTTCCAATTTACTTGCTTATCTACTACATCAACAATAGAGTTAGGCAAGTTATCGTAAGCAAATTTTAGCCATTCATCTTCATTATCAAACACTACCTGATTTTTAATTTCTGGCATTTCACTTTCTATAATTGAACCAATGTATATACATTTCCAATTAATTTCTGATTTCTCTTCCTGCTTTCCATTTTCTAATGTAGTAGAGGAAAGAGTTTGTGTTTCAGTTATTGAAATCCTTTTCCCACAACTTACAATCAAAATACTACACATCAAAATTAAGCCCCAAAAAATATATTTTTTGTACATTAAAATACCTCCTTAAAAATTCTCTTTATAACTTCTTTGCTATAGGCTATACCTGAAAGCAGTTCCGCAGCGAATACAAGTCAAAGTAGTAGGGATAGGCTTTGTAAATACCTATCCCCCAAAAAAGATGTATTGGCTTTTATATCTCACGTGCAACCTCATATGCATCCCAAATAGCATACATTATGTTTTGGGGTTCTCGGGAGTCACCTATGAGATAAACGTCTGGATAGCCCTTGGAAATCATTTCATATAACCTTTTGTTTGGCTTATACCCAACTGCAAGAGCTATTGTATCAACAGATATACCTTTTCTCTCACCCATTGTTTCAACTATGGCTTCATTATCCTTAACTTCAACTAGCTTTGTATTCGTTAATATTTCAACCTTGTAAAACTTTAGAAGGTCTATTAACATAATCCTGTTTGCATGCGCAACAGGTGCACCGCTTACCATCAAATCGTTTAGCATCTCTATCAGTGTTACTTTCTTACCCTGCTTTGCAAGCCACAGCGCAAGCTCGCAACCAACAAGCCCACCGCCAACAACCATTACTCTGTCTTTTGCCTCTTTCACCCCACCTAACAATTCTGTCGCTAGCGCAACATTACTGCTATCAATCCCTTTGACATTTGGAATAATAGGTTCAGAGCCTGTTGCAATGATTATGGCATCTGGTTTTTTGTAATCTATGAGCTCTTTTGTAACTTCGGTGTTTAGATAAACTTTTATATCGTGCTTTTTCATTTGATATTTATACCAGCTCAGAAGCCTTGCATCGTCTTTTTTGAAATCCGGAACTGATCCTTCGACAAGATGTCCGCCAAGTTTTTCGTTTTTCTCATAAAGTTCAACATCATGCCCACGCAGTGCAAGTACCCTTGCCGCCTCCATTCCCGCAACTCCACCGCCGACAACCATAACACGTTTTTTTATTTCAGCAGGCTTTATCTCGTATTCTTTTTCTCTGCCAACAGTCGGATTTACTGCACAACAAAGCGGTCTTGGTTGAATAATCCTACCTATGCATCCAACCTGACATCCAATACATGGCCTTATGTCTTCAATATCGCCTTTCAATACTTTTTTAGGCCAATATGGGTCGGTAAGCAATCCTCTTCCTATTGCTACCATATCGCTTATGCCATCATTTACAACCTTTGCAGCAAATTCAACAGCATCCAATTTCCCAGCCAGCATTATTGGGATTTTTACAACCTCTTTTAACCTTTTGACGTATGGAATGTTTAGACCATTGCTTTGATACATAGGTGGATGTGCCCAATACCATGCATCATATGATCCATTGTCCACATCTAATGCATCGTATCCCGCTTCTTCTAATATCTTTGCAGCCTCAAGCCCTTCCTCAACGTCTCTTCCTTTTTCCTCAAATATTTCATCAGGAAGACCGCCTTGATTGAAGTCTTTTATAAAGCTCTTCATACTAAATCTGACGGATACTGGATAATCTTGTCCAACCAAGTGCTTTATTGCTTTTACTATCTCGGTTGCAAATGTCAACCGTCCTCGTAAATCACCGCCAAATCTATCTTTACGCTTGTTGAAAAGTGCAATTGCAAACTGATCAAGCAAATACCCTTCATGAACAGCATGGATTTCAACACCATCAAATCCTGCTTCCTTTGCAATAAACGCTGCCTCTGCTGTTTTTTGGATTATTGTTTCTATTTCTTTTTCTGTAAGTTCCCTACATATTATATCTGGTTTCCAATAGTTTGGAATTGGCGAAGGTGCAACAGGATGGGTAAGCAAAAGCGCCGGTGCTGCAACTCTTCCAAACCCCACTCCTAATTGTAAGAAAATTTTTGTATTATAAGCATGAACTCTTTCAGTAAGCTCACCCGCTATTTGAATAAACCTACCGGGATTTATAGCAGGGGTTGGTGCCGTACCTGGAATAAATTTTTCTATTTCGTTTTCAACCTTTGAAACACCTGTAATTATTAAACCTACTCCACCTTTTGCTCTTTCAATGAAGTAATCAAAAGCTCTTTTGTTAAAACATCCATCAGTATCCGAGTAGCCAAGATTCCCCATTGGTGCCATAACGATGCGGTTTTTAAGTTCAACTTTGCCTATTTTGATAGGTTCGAAAAGTCTTTTATACATTACTATCACTCCTCCTTATCTTATTATTTTGGATTATATTTTAATTCATAACACTAAAAATGTAATCCAAAGAAGGCGTAAACGCAATCGCATTTTTCAAAGTATATACTTTCCTGCATATCATTACTATTGAGTACACCGACGCAATTACTATTGCAACTGCCAGCTTTAATTCAACCCTTTGTAACCAGAGCAATGTACCCAACTTGCCACACAGCAGCACATCATCCAAGCCTATACCACCTCTGCTTACCACACGAACCAGAACGGAAAGCCCAGCCCACATGCAAAGCCGATTAAGTTACTAATTGCAGGCTGCCTGCTGTACAACAGATACAAAATGCATACCACTACAAGAATATATCCAGCAATTAGGACTTCTTTCGGCATTCGGCGTTCTTGATTTCTTTGTTTGCAATGTACAGCAACAATGGTAATACTATGTACATCATATTGCTTCTTCCTCTGTGTTTTTATATTACTTCTACACAAACCGCAAAATTCCTTCTTTGTGCGGTTATAACATGAACCAATGTCCTCTCTAACTGTTTCTCGCTACAAGTAGCTGTGTTCCTAGTAAGTCCATTCTCTCCAGTTCCATCGGTGCTTAACGAATAGAAAGGAAAGGTAAACCCTTAAAGTTATACAACATATCGAGCTAAAAAAAAGCAGGGTTGAACCCTGCCTTACGGATGTTTATGTTCCTGTTTACTTTTTTAACAGCCGTGCTATAATATAAGTAAAGAGGCAATCGTCCGCAATGTGCGGTTGCCCGAAAGGGGATTACAAATCTATAACCACCCTGTCGGGAGCAGGGCGGTTATTTTTTTCTTTTAAACTCGAGAATTGCTACGATTAACATACCGAACATTATCATTAACGACAATGCCTGATATGTACTCATAGCAACCACCTCCTTAATAGGAGAGTGGCAACCGCACCTGCTTTTCCGACTGCCTCACATATATTATACCATATTTCTACTGATTTTCTACAATTAGCATAAACTGCAAAATACTTAGATACGCGCTAACAACGTTGCAATGAATATAAACGTCACGATTTTCGTCCGCGTTTTCAGACCCGTTTTATATTTCCACCCTTTATATGCACCATATATAAGCCCTACGAGATTTAAATTGCTTTCTATTCTAATACATCTCGTTAGTTTCAATCTATGTTTATATATCAAATTTAGTTAATTTTAGTTAATATTTAAAACATAGTATTTTAAAAATACAGTAAAAATTCGTATATATTAAAGTAAATTGTAAATAGGAACCTTAACTACTGATAAAACATTGAAATATATAGTGGAATAAGACAACACTCTGCCCAACTTGGTGATGTTGTTGTAAACCCCGCTCCGATTTTCAACGCATGGGTAAAAGTTTATATGTATACAAAGAGACAAGCCTGACATATAAGGCTTGCCTCTTTTTGAGTTTAGATAACTTCGGCCCTAGCTTTTTTGTTCTGCTTTACTCATTTATTAATATTACATTAACATAATTACTATCCAGGCTATACAGCAGTACGTTATCAGCCTTCCCCTTCTGAATCATGCTGTTCAGTTCTGCCAGCGATGAGATGCTGTAATTATTATCATTACTGTCGTACTTTATCACAAGTACATTGGAAGCTAGACTATATACTTTGTCATCTACCTTTATGCGGGTACTATCTACCGCCGTTGCCTGTGCTGCCCTCTGAATGGGATTTAAACGGGTTTGAATTAATTGATTGCTTATAGATACAACATCACCTGCTTTGAGGTTTAAAATATTGGTAGTGATTTTTTCTATGCCATTCACTGATATAACAGTAACATTTGAACCTATCTGACTTCCGTTAGCCCATATGGGGGTTACGCCTGTTATCACGCCAAAACTGGGTTTTAAAGCCAGGATATTGTTGAAAATGGCAAGCCGCACATCCCCAAAATTGCTGTCTATCAATTTATAAGCCAGAACATCACTGCCAAATGTTCCTTCTGGCAGATCTGAAAATCGCACCAACTTTGCAGTATACTGATCATTGCTACCTGACACATCTATAAAAATAGCATCTGGCGAAATAGCTGTGCCGTTTATGGTATCGTGCAATTGATCAATACTTACATCGGACATGTTCAAAGGCACAGCATCAAGCTTTACATAACCATTGCCATCCACGGTGTAAAACACTGCTTTGCCTAAGAATGGCACCACATCCTGGGATGTCTTATATGTAACTTGCTGGCCCGATGTTGTAAACAGCGTTACTGTGCCAATGGCACCTCCTGCTGGACCGGCAGAATAATCAACTTCTGTACCTGCTTTTAATACCACTGCAATATTAGAGGTGTCAGAATATACAGGTGGTACAATATCTATAACGTTGTTGTTTTCATCAAGCAGCAGCGTAACATTACTGGCGATTCCATACAAATTTTTTAGTTTATCTTGCGCCGTATTACTGCCAATGTTATACGCCACTCCATTTACTGACACTTGAGACGCTGCATAGCTGTCTGGTGTTATAGCTGTGATATTTCCCGTAACTTTGTTATCGTATACGTATAATATTTTTTGCGTATTCATAAAATCACTGGAAAACTTGACGACATCGTATTTTTTGATGTCACTGACACTTGCTTTACTGCCATTTTTAATCACTTCTGCATTGGTATTACTTAACTTAATTCCATTTATGCTCATTCCAGGGTAATAATCGGATGATGAAATGTAGGGACCATCGATGTGTGGATCCAGTAATACCATGTAACTGCGACCCTGGCTGTCAGTGTTTTTGATCAAAGTCGAATTTATCTTAATCGACTGAATAAACGCGTTCATCTGGACACTTTGTCCGTTATAGTAATAATTTGAATAGCCGCCAAATGCGATTGTGGTTTTTTTGCCATTTATATCATGGACATTTGCTTGATTGGTGATATACGAATCTACCGTGTAGACCTTTCTGCTGTCTTGGTTTACCGGAAATATGGCTTTTATATCGCCTTTATCATCCACCAATATCTTAACCTCATCCCCGATTAATTCATCTACAGAATAACCATTATTTTTAAATATCCCTATGTTTGTCTGGACGTCGTCTTGAGAAAGTGTGTTATCAGTTTTGCTGGTATTCGTAATAATACAATCTCTCAGGCTCATGTTGTTGGCTGACTCGATCACCGTGGTCTGAGAACCTTTTTTATTCAACAGCAAAAAGCGATCAATCAATTGGGCTGCTGACTTTCTGTCAAGTTTATCTCCTGGATTTAGTAATATACCAGCTGTTAAACCCAGTTCGCTGGCTTTCCCGATGTAATTAGCCGGCCACATGCCACTTAAATCACTGTCGCTATACCCAAGAGCCCGTATGATAATAGCCAATCCTTCCTCATAAGATATAGATTTATTTGGCTTGAACGTGCCGTCGGAGTAACCATAAATAAGCCCATTCAGTGCTGCTTCTGTCACATAACTATAATACCACTCATGGGGAGGTACATCCTGAAATAGCTGCCCCTTGCTCAAATTTGTCGAAGAAATCTTCAATGCCGTTGTGATCATCTTTGCAAATTGCGCCCTTGTAACCGCATCGTTTGGCCTGAATGTGCCATCCGAAAAGCCACTTATTATGCCAAGTTTTGAAAGCCTCTGTAGCATCAGATTTTCATCCGTCATATATGATGGAATGTCCCTGTAGCTGGCATAAGCTACCGTCATAGTCCCTGCAATAATCATAAATACGCATAGAACAATAAATATCTTTGATTTCATCCTTTTTCACCTCACTCATATCTTAAAGCATCAATGGGATTTAATCTAGATGCCTTCACCGCCGGGTACGAGCCGAACACAATGCCCACTGTGAGAGAGAATAAAAATGCCACAATTATCGATGAAGTAGAAATAACTGCCGTCATTATACCGCTTTGATTGAGATATACCGAAATCAATATTCCCAGTATGATGCCGCCCAAACCACCCAATGCTGATAAAACCAGTGATTCTATCAGAAATTGCATAACGATATCCTTTCGCCTCGCTCCTATAGCCTTTCTTATGCCTATCTCCCGTGTTCTCTCGGTAACCGACACCAACATGATATTCATTATCCCTATGCCACCTACAATGAGGGATATGGACGCTATAGCGCCGAGCAACAGTGTCAATGTCCTCGTACTATTAGAAAGCGTATCCAGCATATTCTGCATGTTAAATATCCTGAAAGCATCTGAAGACTTAAAGCGGTTTAACAGAAATTCTTGAATGGCGTTAAACGCCGCATTTACTGTTTGTTCGCTGCTTCCTTCAATGTAATAAGTCCTTATAAAAGCATTCTGTAAAAGTCTCTGACAGGTGGTAATAGGTATGATTATCCGGTCATCTTCCGAGCCCTGGGTAGAACCCTGGCGTTCCTGCATAACCCCCACCACATTTAATATATTGCCATTGATCTTTATGTTCTGGCCTACAGGGTTGCTCATTCCAAAGAGCTCTCTCGCTACATAAGACCCTATTACAGCCACTTTCCTCCTCGTGGACACATCTTCTTCACTTATAAATCTGCCTGACGCCATATTTATGTTCTGAATCCCAGCATATTCTTCATTGGTACCTAATAGCGACGTATCATAATAATTATCCATGTATTTTATCGTTACATTCCCATTGATGACAGGTGCAATTCCGCTTATAATCCCGCTATTTTCTTTTTGAAATGCCTGAATATCGTTATATGTAATATTTCTACTGCTTTCCCCCCTCATTATATTTACGACAATGAGATTTGTGCCCATGCTCTTTATGTTATTTACAATATTTGCAGTAGCGCCCTGAGCTAAAGACGTGAGAACAATGACAGATGAAACGCCGATTATGAGGCCGAGCATGGTCAAAAAAGACCTCACCTTATTAGACAGGATATTCTTTATCGACATTATAAATGCTTCATACGTACTTCTCATATGTCTCCTCCTGTCCGACAATTTTTCCGTCAGATATCTTTATAAGATTTCTGGCATAGTTTGCAATTTTCATATCGTGGGTTATCAATACAATCGTCTTTTTTTCTTTTTCATTGATCATGGAGAGTATCTTCATCACTTCTTCTCCACTTCTGGAATCCAGATTGCCTGTAGGCTCATCTGCCAGTATAATCTCTGGATTTACAACCAACGCCCTTGCGATAGCTACCCTCTGCTGCTGCCCACCTGATAACTGCGAAGGGTAGTGATAAAGCCTTGAACCCATACCCATTGACTCAAGCAGCTCTCTAGCGGCTTTTAACCTCTTGCTCTTTGGCACCCCTGCGTAGATCAGCGGTAATTCCACGTTTTCTATTGCCGTCAATTTTGGGAGAAGATTATAGTATTGAAAGACAAAACCTATCTTGCGATTTCTAATCATAGAAAGCTGATCATCGTCCATTTTGCTGGTATCCATGCCATCTAAAATATATGTGCCAGATGTAGGCACATCAAGGCAACCGATTATATTCATGAGCGTAGATTTTCCCGAGCCTGAAGGCCCCATAATTGAGGTAAATGAGCCTTTTTCGATTTCAAGAGTAACATCGTCAAGGGCTTTCACGATTTCTTCTCCCATCTTGTAATACTTGCACACATTTTTTAAAACTATTACTGCCAAATTCATTACCTTATCACCTCCCCGGAGCTGGTCCCATCATAAATCCTCCTCTAAAGCCGCCATCTCTATTGTATTGTCTTTGACTGTTCTGGTTATTACTATTACTGCTACTACTTATTGCATATGGTAAGACTACTTCTGTTCCCTCATCCAATCCGCTCTTTATCTCAACCATATTGTTATCAGACAATCCGAGCTCCACGGGTGTCAAGAGATTTCTGAAGGAATTATTAGAGCTTGAACGCCGGTACTCTCCTGTAAACCTGTTATTTGCTGTACTGTTATTTGCTGTATCATTTCTTCCCGTAGACTGAAATGCCGCAAATCTATCAGTTCTTCGCGCCGACTGAAGCCCACTTGAGGTAGAAGTTGACAATTGCTTTAAAAATGAAGCAAGCTTTGTTATATCAAAGTTTGCAGGAATATTTTTCTTTTCTATGACAAAGTTGCGTCCACCAAGCTTTATTATAGCAGACTGTGGTAGTACCACCACATTTTTCGCACTTGCTATCTGTATTTCAGCGTTGGCATTCATACCGATTTTTACATTTGCAGGGTTATCGATGCTTATATCGACATTATATGTGGTAACCCCATTTTGAGAAGTACCTTCCACTGCTACCTTGCTTACCCTTCCGCTGTATGTTTTGCCCGATATAGCATCAAACGTTATCGTAGCCTTCTGACCTTCTTTTATGTTTGCAATGTCCAATTCGTCGACGGGAATAGTAATTTTCATCCCTGATGTATCGGCTATTGTAGCTATTTGCTGCCCCTCTTTTACTACATCACCAGCATTCACCAGCAATGACGTTATTAATCCATCAAAAGGCGCTTTTATCGTGTAGTTATCAACAGTATCTTGCTGGGAATTGTAATTATTCAACGCTATCTCGTACTGCAACTTGGCCTGATTTAAATTATTTATCACATTATCGCTTGAAAGGACGGCAATGACATCCCCTTCTTTGACGTAATCGCCCTGGTTTACATTAAGAGTTGTTATAGTACCCGCTACCTGAGATATTACGCTGGTAGTATTTGATACTTGCAATTGTCCTGATGCCAGTGAATACGATTTACCGTTCTGCGTGTTTAAATATATATACATATTGCTGTTTAACTGAATCGTGCCAGGATTTGCAATCCTGATGGTTATGTCTTTTGCTTTGATGCCATTTTTATACGCGTAACTGGCGCCGATATGGCTCACGACGCCCTGCACCGTGAAAGAACCATCCGTAAGTTCTGCATACGCTTTATCACCAACTTTAACGCTATTTGCGACTATTTCACTAAATGGAGCTGTAACAGTAAGCGCACTGGTATCCTTTATGGTCGCAATTACCATATTTGCTCCTACCGTACTGCCCTTTTGTACAGAGAGATCAGTTATGTAACCCGATATAGGAGCCCTTATCACGAGGCTATCATAATTTTTCTGGGCGCTCTCTAGGTTCAGCTTAGCCTGTTCAAGCTGCAACTGGCTATTTTTTATGTTGTTTGTGAGAGATGTGGTATCAAGAACACACAAGACATCTCCTGCCTTTACCCGATCGCCCTCACCAAAATTGACCTTCAATACCGTAGAACTTGCCTGCGATAAAATATTTACAGTCTTTACCGGCTGGACAGGTCCGCTTCCGGTCACAGTCATAGATATATTTCCCCTTCTCGCCACGACTGTTGGCAATTGCTGTGATGATGTTTTTTTATGTGTTGCCGAATAATAGTAAGATGCTCCTCCCGCTATTATAAGAATAATGAGGATTAATAGAATATGTTTTCTAAGAAATTTTAAAATCTTCACATTACCCTCCCCTTAAATATTTTTTATTAAGTGATTATAAGATAGAATTGTGGCATATCTGTGGTTTGTTTATTAACAAATTGTAAATAATCTATTTTTATGCTATAATTGAACGTTGTATCCCTTATCTTTTCGACAAGAAGGTGTAATGCGCATGAGAATTGATACATATGAAACTCTGGATAGCGCCAGCCCCAGAGATTTTGCGGATAAAATCACCATCGTAATAGATACTTTGAGGGCCACAAGCACTATTGTCACAGCCATTAACAACGGCTGTAAAGAGATAATCCCGGTATCTGAAGTAGAGGAGGCTCTGTCCCTGGCTCAAAATCTGGACAGAGATACGTATTTATTGGGCGGTGAGAGAAATGGAGTCCTCATTGAAGGCTTTGACCTCTCAAATTCACCGCTTGAATACACATCTGATGTGGTAAAGGGCAAAACCATAATCCTTACCACTACTAATGGAACAAAAGCTATAAAAAAGGCATCATCGGCTAAAGAAATCATCATCTGCAGCATGTTAAATGTAAAAGCTGTAGCTGATTACTTAAATGAGGTTAAAATGGATGCTGTTATACTGTGTGCGGGCACGGAGGGAAAAGGGACTCGCAAATTTTCTCTTGAAGATGTGATAACAGTAGGTGCTGTCATCTCTAGAATAGATGGTGCGGACATAGACGATCTCTCATATGCCAGCTTATTATTGTACAGAGAAAACAGGCATGATCTGCACAATCTTATGCAAAATTGTTTTCATTATAAATACCTCATCAGCATAGGTTATAAAGATGACGTGGATTTTTGCCTGCAGGAAGATATATTTGATATATTGCCAAAATACTATAATGGAACAATAAAAGGCTAATAAATAGCCTTTTTTTTGTAAATTAAACTTAATAGTTTTTTAATATTTGTATTTTTATAATTAAATTGTAAAATCGGAGAGGAGAAGATGGAGAAAATGCGCGTGCGAATTAAAAAATCGCTATTGATAAGTTTTGTAGTCGCATTTTTGCTATTGTACTCATCATATAAGCCTTCTGCTCGAGCAATAGACGAAAGCGACGATCAAAACGTGATTAGTGCCATTGTACAATTAGAGCAGTCCATTCAATTATTAGAAGATGAAATAAATGACTTAAAAGCACAGATTGAAAAGTATAAACAAAATGCTAATGTAAATTCTCTTCTCATCTCTGAAAAAGAAAAGGCAGAAATTCTCGCTGGTATCACCGATGTCCAGGGGCCAGGCATTATAATAAGCCTTAATGATAGCAAAGCATACAATGGTAACGGTGATAAGCAAAATTATATCGTACACGATATATACATCCAGCAGATCGTCAATGTATTAAAGACAGCTGGTGCTGAAGCTATATCTATAAATGGTCAGAGGATTATCGCTACATCAGAGATAATATGTATGGGGCCTACGGTTTCAGTGAATAAAGTGGACCTGGTACCACCTTATATCATCAAAGCCATCGGAAACGCCGACGTCATGTTATCATCTTTAAATCTTGATATATTCCCATATCTGGAAAGTCTTAAGGAACAATATGGATTGGACTTTAGCTATCAAAAAAATGAAAATATCCAGATACCCAAATACTCGGCGAATGCCTGAGGTGTACTGAATGAAAAATAAATTCATGAGCACGGTGTTGTACTTGATGATAATATCTATAGCTTTTTTGTCAGGACTATACACAAAAGGCCTTATGGCATACACCCATACGAAAAGCGAAAATATAAATAATAACAGACAGCAGCTGATGGAAAATGTACTGAACAGAGAAAAAAACTTATATAAATCCTATGAAGCCGAGATTAATCAACTAAGAAGTGAAATAGAGAGTTTAAAAAACAACAAAATTGTAGATAACGGTTTGGAACAGGAATATAAAAGAGCAAAAGAGCTGGCAGGAATGACAGAGGTAAGGGGAAAAGGCATTATAATCTATATATCGGATAAAAACGCCGAAGCACAGATCAGTGCTGATAATTTACTGGAGTATTTAAATATTATAAAGTACGCAGGCGCCAAAGCCATTTCTATAAATAACCAGCGGATCGTAGCTACTACAGGAATTTATCAGGCAGGGCCCAACATGCTTGTAAATAAAGTACCTATAAACAGTATTGGTGATTACGATTATGTTATAAAGGCCATAGGTGATCCAGATCAATTGTATTCTTTTGCCCGCGTAACCAATGGCTTGTATGATTATCTGGCGTCGCTTAAAATAAATGTCAAAATCGAAAAAAGCGATGACATCATTATACCCGCTTACAATGGATCAACAATAATAAAATATTCGAAATCCATCGATTGAAGAATCTATTGTATTAAATACCATTATATGTTATAATTTAAGTCAATAATATCTCAAGGAGGCAAAAATGCTTGGCGGATTTTTTAATAGGTGGTATTATGGAAACGAGCACAAACCTGATTTAAAAGAAGAAGATATACCAAAGGGAGGAATTGCTCGTTTTTTTGATGTATTAAAGACGCACTTCTGGAAGCTCGTGCAATTGAACATTTTGCTGGTAGTTTTTAGTGTACCCGTCATAACCATTGGACCGGCATTGGCAGGTTTTAATTATGTTTTGAGGAATTATTCTTTAGGAAGACCTGTCTGGGTGTGGAGCGATTTTAAAGATGGCGCGTTAAAAAATTTAAAAGACAGTTTTATCGTATCCATCATCAACGCTGTAGCTGCCATTGTATTGTATATCAATTTTAGATTTTATTCCACAGTAAAACTGGCAGTAATAAGCGTATTGGCCAGATATCTGATTTTGACGATAAGCTTTGTGTTTATACTGATGAATATATACATATTTCCTCTGTTAGTCACTTATCAATTGAGGATAAGAGATGTCTATAAAAACGCATTTATATTTACGATAATAAAGCTTCCGCATACTATAGGTATTTTGCTTCTGTGTATAGCGATTGTGATTTTAAGCGTATTTCTGGCATATTTGCCCCTGTTTTTTATAAGCCTAAGCTTTATAGGCCTTATTATAAACGTCTACTGTAGATCGGTATTTTATGAATACATAGATAGCAGGATGGAACAGCTGGAAAACACGAACAGCACTAAAGAGAGCGATGAAAACAGCAAAGGAGGGAACGAATAGTCCCTCCTCTTATGTGCTCAGAGATTTTCTGATATGTTCTCTGATAGATTTACTTGACTACGTATTCTTTAATTTCTTCCATAAATTTTGCTACTTCTGCCTCATCATCGCTGTGAATTACCAACTCAATAGGTTTGCTTAAGTTTAAGCTAAAAATACCCATTATGGACTTTGCATCTACCACATACCTGCCTGATATCAGATCCAATTCAAAAGGATATTTGCTGGTAATTTCAACGAATTCTTTTACTCTGTCGATAGAGTGGAGATCCACATTTACCCTTTTCATTTACATACCCCCTTCTCCCTTTATACTTATATATTATTTCATTTTTTACCATTAGTCAATGGGCTATTTAAAAATATTGGCACAAGGTTTCTATGGCTTTTTTATCAATTATCTTGTTTCCATGTTCGCACAGCAGAGCCTCTGAAGTATTTTCTTTATGACCGTACTCAGATATAATCGCCTGTACCCTTTTAGTGACATACCCGAACATAACAAGTACGTATTTTTCTTTATATTTATAAAGGGTGCTATTCCCCCGGAATAGTCCTAGTATTCTATGAGATAAAAATACCAAATCTTCTAGGGTGTCAAAGGAGTAAACATTTTTTAATGTTGCGCTTTCTCCCACGATTTTTTTGGATATTATATTGTTTGGTATTCTTGTAACTATAATCACAAAGCTGTCAGAAGAAATCGGAGCCACTTCTATTATCAGTCTGGAATCATCTACATCAAAGCTTTCTTCCAGGTATGCCTGATAAATTATATCCCAGAAAAGGGAATGGGCTTTTGAGTCGTCGCGATAAAGGTCTTCTACTTCTAAATCTCGTTCCCTTAAATCTGAGGCGGTGATCAAGATCCTTAGTTTGTTGTCGCTGATTTTTTCAATTTTCATTTTCCCCACCTCCAATTTTTGTTTTACAATAATATTATATCACTTTTTTCTCAAAAAAGTAATTTTACTGATAATTTTTATAATGTGAAGTAATGTGCGTAAAAGGTAAAAAAAGAGGAGCTTATGCTCATAGCTCCACAATCTTTGCTTCCCTATTTGTCTGTTCCTGTTGTATGAAGGACTTCACAATAGGACCCAGAAGGTCTATATCAACCAAAAAGGAATCATGCCCTTGAATTGACGAAAGCTCCTTGTACACAGCACAGCCGCCTACCTTATTGAGGTTGCTCACGAACTCCTTCAAATATTTAGGCGGATATATTATATCCGTATCTATACCAATAACCAGGACATCGGAATCAATCCTCTGCAAAGCTCGTTTCATGGACCCATATGGTTTGGATATGTCGTGTTCATTCATGGCCCTTAAGATGTAGACATATGTGTTGGCATCAAAGCGCTGGAGAAATGACTGACCGTGGTGTTCCATATACCTTTCGCACTGAAACATACCGCTGGGGTCTTTTTCTCTGCCAAACCTTACATCAAAGAGTTCATCGCTTTTATACGTTATCATGCCTATCATTCTAGCCAATGAAAGACCCTTGTCAGGTTTAAGCCCGCTCTCATAATAATAACCGCCATTCCAGTTGGGGTCATTTAGTATCGCTGATAACCCAAGATAATTAAAAGCTATGTTGAAAGGCGACAGCGCAGGCGTCGCTGCTATAACTATGGTCTTATCCATCATAGTTGGATATGTGACAGCCCACTCTAACGCCTGCATTCCACCCATGGAGCCACCTATAACTGCTCTCAAATGGGATATCCCCAACTTATCCAGCAATATCTTTTGAACCCTCACCATATCCCTTATGTTTATTTTCGGGAAATCTGCGGCATAGGGCTTACCCGTCCTGGGATTGATCGATGAAGGTCCAGTAGTGCCCTGGCAACCACCCAGGACATTGGAGCATATGACGCAATACTCATTTGTGTCAATGTACTTTCCCGGCCCTATAAGGCCATCCCACCAACCGGCTTTTTTATCGTCTTCTCTGTACTTTCCAGCAGCATGGCTGTCGCCTGACAGTGCGTGTAAAACCAGCACAACGTTGTTTTTATATATATCGGGCTCGCCGTAAACCTCATATGCTATAGTAAGTTCATCAAATGTATAACCGCTCTCCGTTGTAAATGTAACCTCATCTTTTGATAGGTGAAGATACTTTTTTTCAACAATCACCGGCATCACCCCTGAGACGCCTTTAAAGCCTGATCCAGATCTTCGATTATATCTTCCACATCTTCTATTCCGATAGACAGCCTTACCATGTCTGCCGTTACACCCGATGACAGCTGTTCTTCTTCTGTTAGCTGTTGGTGAGTAGTGCTGGCCGGGTGTATAACAAGGGATTTTGCATCTCCTACATTGGCTAAATGAGAGAACAGCTTAACGTTCTCGATAAACCTCTTGCCAGCTTCCAATCCACCTTTGATTCCAAAAGTGAGTATAGAGCCACATCCCTTTGGAAGATATTTTTTAGCCAGCCTGTGGTACTTATTGTCAGGCAAGCCCGGATAATTCACCCAGGTTACATAAGGGCTTTTACTGAGGTATTCAGCCACCTTTTGAGCATTATCGCAGTGCCTTTGCACCCTCAACGACAGGGTTTCAAGGCCCTGAAGCAATAAGAATGCGTTAAACGGACTGATGCATGCCCCCATATCTCTCATGAGCTGCACACGAGCTTTTACTATATAAGCGCTTTTACCGAAATCTCTCACATAGCTTACGCCATGGTAGCTTTCATCGGGTTCTACCAGCCCGGGAAATTTTCCATTGTCCCAGTGGAAATTACCTGAATCTACGATAACGCCCCCTATGGATGTGCCATGCCCTCCTATGAATTTTGTAGCAGAGTGTACGACGATATCTGCTCCGAATTCAAAGGGCCTGCATAAATACGGGGTTGCAAAGGTATTGTCTATTATAAGGGGAAGGCCATGGTCATGGGCGATCTTCGCATAAGTTTCAATGTCAAATACATCTATTTTAGGATTTCCGATAATTTCCGCATAAATGGCTTTTGTCTTTTCGGTTATGGCTTCTTTAAAGCCCTCAGGATTTTCAGGATCTACAAATATTGTCTTTATACCATATTTAGGAAGTGTATTTGCAAACAGCGTATGGGTACCTCCGTAAAGATTTGTCGACGATATGATTTCGTCTCCCGCCGATGCTATGTTCATTATAGCAAGAGTAATTGCGGCCATGCCTGATGAAGTAGCTAAGGCACCTACGCCTCCCTCTAAAGCCGCCATACGCTTTTCAAAGACATCTACGGTTGGATTCATTATCCTGGTATAAATATTGCCCTCTTCTTTCAACCCAAAGAGGTTTGCTGCGTGTTCCGTGCTCTTAAATACATATGAGGTAGTCTGATAAATAGGTACACTCCTGGAACCCGTAGTTGGGTCTGGTTGTTGTCCCGCGTGCAATGCCAGCGTATCAAATCTCATAAAAAATTCCTCCTTCAATTTATAATGTGGGCATAAAAAAACCTCTTCTGCATGAAGAGGGCATTTTCTACCTTACCCTCTCATCTCTCAAAACTCTTCGTTTTGCAGGAATTGGCACCAGTCGCACCTATGTGCCGGTTGCCGGGCTTCATCGGGCCAGTCCCTCCACCACTCTTGATAAGAGGTTTTTTATGCTGTTTTATTTTTAAATTAAGGAAATTATAACATATATACTGAGTTTATGCAATAATAAATTTTTGACTGGAAAAAACAGTTTGTTTTTCTTAGTAAATTTGATTATAATATTTATAAAAGTTGTTAAATTAAGATAGGAGGGAAATTTTATGAATTCATATCCAGTAGTAACTATATTTGCGATAATCTTTTTAATTGAAGCTGTGTGGTGGATTGTCTGGATGGCCATAGCATTATCGCGCAAGATTTACGCCAATTTTTATTTTATGCTGGTATCGTTTTTGATCTGGGGAGTCATAGATATTGTCGTGTTAAGAGGATGGAGTTCTATCGAAAGTCTGCTATATATAGCACCTTCCATAGTCCTGACTATAATACCACTCATATTGCTTCCTGGAATGGTTTCAATCATAGCAGAATACCAGAGAGGGGTTTTATTCAGGTTCGGAAGGCTCAGCGGCTTATTGCAACCGGGTCTCAATGTCATCTTCCCCTTTGGTATTGATAGAGTATGGAAAGTCGACTTAAGAACTCTCACAATTGATGTGGCAAAGCAGGAAATCATCACAAAAGACAATGTTCCTATTATGGTTGATGCAGTAGTATATTTTAATGTATCCGATCCTATCCTTGCAACTACAAAGGTTGTAAATTATACACAGAGCACCACTCTCCTGGCACAAACGATATTAAGGTCTATCCTCGGTCAGCATGAGCTGGATGAAATGCTCACGAAAAGAGCTGAGCTCAATGAAAAACTGCGAGAACTGCTGGACAAAGACACAGATCCATGGGGCATCAAGGTGACCGCAGTAGAAATAAAAAGCATAGAATTGCCTGATACAATGAAAAGAGCCATGGCAAAGCAGGCAGAAGCAGAAAGAGAAAGGAGGGCCAAAATCATATCAGCAGATGGTGAATATCAGGCGGCGCAAAAACTGCTAGAAGCAGCACAACTTATTTCTAAGGAGCCAGCTGCCCTGCAGTTAAGATACCTGCAGACACTGCCAGAAATCGCAGCAGAAAAAAATTCTACAATACTATTTCCTTTACCTATTGAATTGTTAAAGGCTTTCTCTAATATAAATAACAAATAAATTGCCTTGATTACACCTGATAATTATTATATAATGTAGCTTAATATTAAATAAAAGAAATGGGGAGGGTTGTAGCAATGGACAAATGTATGGACGTAATTGAGCTCCTGTATGAAAACAGCAGGCTTACCGATGAACAAATAGCCACGATGACAGGTCTAGATACTGAAGAAGTAAAAAATATTATCAAAAAGCTGGAAGATGAAAAAGTTCTGTTAAAATACAGAGCACTGGTCAACTGGGAAAAAACCCAAAAGGAAGTAGTCCACGCCCTCATCGAAGTAAGGGTAACACCCCAGCAAGGACACGGCTTTAATGCCATTGCCGAGAGAATATGCCAGTTTGATGAAGTGACGTCGGTATCGCTGGTCTCAGGTGGCTATGATCTGGCAGTAGAGGTGGAAGGCAAAACCATGAAAGAAATCGCGCTGTTTGTCGCCGAAAGGCTGGCCCCCATAGATGGCGTTTTAAGCACCACCACCCACTTTATATTGAAAAAATACAAGCAAGAAGGGGTATTTTTTACCGATGGACCTGAAGATCAGAGATTGGTGGTAACACCATGAATCCCAGCAATTATATCTCGGACATAGTTAAAAGCATTCCCCCTTCTGGAATACGTAAATTTTTCGATCTCGTAACAAACGCGAAAGACATTATCTCCCTGGGAGTAGGCGAACCGGATTTTACAACCCCTTGGCTTATAAGAAAAGAGGGCATCGAATCCCTCGATATAGGAAGGACTACATATACATCAAATTTAGGACTTATTGAGCTGAGAGTGGCTATATCCCAATTTTTAAAAAGCCATTATGACTTAAATTACGATCCTGAAACAGAGATGATGATAACAGTAGGAGCCAGCGAAGCCATCGATCTCGCCTTGAGATGCCTTATCAACGACGGAGATGAAATTTTAATCCCGGAACCCAGTTATGTTTCTTATGCACCATGTGTTACTCTTACCAGAGGTGTACCTGTATACGTCCCCACTGACGACAAAAATGGTTTTGTAATAACCCCTGAAGATTTAAAGGCAAAAATAACATCAAGGACAAAAGCCCTTATATTGCCTTACCCCAACAACCCTACTGGTGCTATAATGAAAAAAAACGAATTGGAGGAAATCGCAAAGGTTATTATAGAAAATGATCTCATCGTTATATCTGACGAAATATACAGCGAACTTACATACGATGGGACTCATGTAAGTATCGCATCACTGCCCGGAATGAAAGAAAGGACTATTTTAATCAATGGCTTTTCAAAGGCCTTTGCCATGACAGGTTGGAGGCTTGGCTACATAGCAGCACTCCATGAATTCATAGAATCAATGAATAAAATCCACCAGTACACAGCCATCTGCGCCCCTATAATGGCACAGTTAGCGGCAATAGAAGGGCTCAAAAACTGCGAAAGTGATATTGTAAAAATGCGCAAAACCTACGATCAGAGGAGAAAATTAATTGTAAAAGGATTTAGAGATATGGGATTGGAGTGTTTTGAACCAAAAGGGGCTTTTTATATATTCCCGTCAATTAAAAATACCGGCCTTTCTTCCGAAGAATTTTGCCAGCGCCTTTTAAAAGAGCAAAAAATAGCTGTAGTGCCTGGCAACGCCTTTGGCCCCAGTGGAGAAGGATATATAAGGGTCTCTTATGCTTATTCTATTGACAGGATTACGAAAGCATTAGAGAGGATACACGAATTTACATCAAAATTGCTTTAAAAAAATGTAGAGGCATCGCCTCTACATTTTTTTAAAACCCATAAATTCTAATCCATAAGCTCCCTGAGCTTTTTTAAAGCCCTTTCTTTCAATCTAACCGCGCTCATGTAATGTTTACCTTGACTCCTGGCAATTTCGCTTAAAGATTGTTCTTTAATATAGTAGCGTATGACTATATCCCTCTGTTTTTCCCCCAAGCATCTCAACGCTTTTTCCAGTTCTAAATGTTCCATTTTTTCAAGAAAATTTATTTCCGGACCTCCACCTTCATCGGCTACCAATTCCTCCATAATGGGCAGAGTGTCTTTCACCTTTCTCAAAAGATTTAATATGTGATATTTAAGCTTTGTTTTAAAATACGCCAGAAAAGCACCTCTATCGCAATCATAATCCTTTATGCACTGAAGCAATACTATATATCCCTCCTGTACCATATCATCGACGTCATATCGATTAAACCTGTAGGCTGTAGCCACAATCATCGGTTTTAATTTCTCGACTAGCATTTCAATGGCTTTACCGTCTCCTTCTCTACCCTTAATTGCCAGCTCGTCAATGTAATCCATAATTAAACTCCTTCTGGGCCCTGTGAATTTCCCGGGATAATTAAATATTACTCCAGATAAATTATACGAACAAATGTTTGGTTTTTAAAAAGTTAAGCATATTTCTGCCGACTTTTTAAAAAGTCGAGCATTTAAGTGAGGAGTTTTAAAAAAGTCCATCATTTTTATAACGACTTTTAAAAAAGTCGCTATTTAAGACAAAAAATAAAGGGCTTAAGCCCTTTATAAGACTTAAGCCCTTTACAAAACTATTGATATTTTTAAGTAGCCGCTTTAAAATACCTGCTTTCTCAATATGTCCACTTTGTCGGTCTTCTCCCACGGGAGGTCAAGGTCTGTACGTCCAAACGGTCCGTACACCGAAATCTGCCTGTATATCGGCCTTCTCAAGTCAAAAGCCTTGATTATAGCAGCAGGCCTTAAATCAAAGTTCTCCTTTATCAGCTCTATCAGTTTCTCATCGCTCACCTTACCGGTCCCAAAGGTGTCTACAGCGATGGAAATAGGATGAGCCACTCCAATGGCATAAGCCAGCTCCACTTCACACTTATCAGCGAGACCCGCAGCTACTATGTTTTTAGCCACATATCTGGCCGCAAATGCTCCTGAGCGATCGACCTTTGTGGGATCTTTGCCGGAAAAAGCTCCGCCGCCGTGTCTGGCAAAGCCACCGTATGTATCCACAATGATCTTTCTGCCCGTCAAGCCACTATCCCCATAAGGACCGCCTATGACAAATCTTCCGGTGGGATTTATAAAGTATCTGGTGTTTTCATCCAACAGCTCATTGGGAATGACAGCTTTTATAACATGCTCTATAATATCCCTTTCAATAGTATCGTGATCCACCTCGGGGGCATGCTGGGTTGAAACCACCACCGCATCCACTCTGGTGGGTTTGCCGTCGTTGTACTCTACAGTAACCTGAGTCTTGCCATCAGGCCTTAAATAATCCAGTTCCCCGCTCTTTCTCACATAGGCGAGCCTTTTAGCCAGCTTTTGCGCCAGCATTATGGGCATAGGCATCAGCTCAGGGGTCTCATTGCACGCATAACCAAACATCATACCCTGGTCGCCAGCACCAATAAGGCTAAGATCTTCATCATGATCTATACCTTTTTTCAACTCCAGCGATTTGTTGACGCCCATGGCTATATCCGGCGATTGCTCTTTTATAGAGGTGATGACAGCGCAAGTATCAGCGTCAAAACCAAACTTGGCCCTTGTATAGCCTATATCTGCAACCACTTCTCTCACTATTTTGGGTATATCCACATAACATGATGTGGTAATCTCACCCATGACCAGGACCATACCTGTTGTCACTACAGTTTCACAGGCAACCTTTGCATTGGGATCCTTCGATATTATCGCATCAAGTATAGCATCGGATATTTGATCGCATATCTTGTCAGGATGGCCTTCAGTTACCGCTTCTGATGTAAAAAATGACTTTGCCATTTGTTTATATACACCACCTTTATCGTTTGATCGTGTTAAACTCGCATTATAGTATAGCATATTTATGGGTGTATGTCTACTTTTGCAAAAACCAACTTTACCACTATTGAACAGAAAAGCAACAGCCGCAGTCTCCACCTATAAAAATGTTTAGGTTGAGTAATGCATCATCACTGCTAATCTGATGGAGTATTCTGCGTTTGCATGTTTTGAACTGATGTAAATGGAGCGTATAATATTATTAAGAAAGTATTCCCCAACGCATTTGCAGAGGGGAAACATTATTCGTAACCTAATTCTTTTATAAGGAGGATTATTTTTTATGCCGTTACCTAAAGAAAATAAAACATATACTTATGGTGATTACATAACATGGCCAGAAGATAAAAGAATTGAATTGATTGACGGGCAAGCTTATATGATGGCACCCCCATCGAGAATTCATCAAAAAGTTTTAGGAGGAATATTTTATCAATTTTTCAGTTATCTCCAAAACAAATCCTGTGAAGTATACACTGCACCTTTTGGTGTAAGACTTCCTTCAAGCAATGAAGAAAATGATAAAGATATAAAAACTGTAGTAGAACCTGATATAGTAGTTATCTGTGATAAATCAAAACTTGATGATGAGGGATGCAAAGGGGCTCCTGATTTGATTGTAGAGATAGTCTCTCCATCAACAGCAAGAAAGGACAAGTTAGAAAAGTTCAACTTATACGAGAAATTCGGTGTAAAAGAATATTGGTTAGTAGAACCCGAAAGTAAAATCGTTAGCGTATTTACTTTACAGGATAATAAAAGATACGGAAGACCAGAGATATATACGGATGAAGATAAAATTAAGGTATCTATATTTAACGATCTTATAATTGATCTAAAAGCAGTATTTCAAGAGTAACAGTACAGAGCGATTTTGTGCACCGCAAGAGACAACTCCTTTTTGCGAACAGAAAGGAGTTGTCTCTTGTATATTTTTTATCCCTTAAAAAATTCTATGAATTTTACACTACGCAAAAATCTCATGGGCTAATATCAAAAATACGCTGGATGTCCACGTATATGCCCTGTCCCTTAGCCCCTCGCCGGTAAGAGCATCATAATTTTCTGCAAAGCCGCTTTTTGACGCCATATCTACAAATCGCCTGCTCACTTCTTTAGCATAATCTTCTTCTCCCGAAGCTTTTAATCCATCTATGAGCAACATCGTGGATGGCGCCCAGATCGGTCCGCGCCAGTATCCGTCAGATTCGTAATATGGGCTTTTAATGTTTTCAGTAGCAAAGCCATAGGGGGTAATGAATGAGCCATCCTCCTTTAGCTCCGAAATCAACCTGTTGAGGACATTCTCGGGCAATTTTTTACCCAGTATTATGGATATATAGGGCAAAAGGCTCTGAGATTCTACCACCTCATGGGTTCCTGAACATCTGGCAACAAGCCTATCGCCTTCTATAAAATGGGCTAAAAACCTCTCTAATAAGTCAATCGCCCTTGACTTCCACTCGTTAGACTCCTTTGATTTACCCAAAATCCTGGCTACATCTGAGAGAACTTCCATCTGTATGACCAGAAGCGCAGATAGATCGGGACTTTCTATTGGCGGCCTTTTTACGAATATTGTGCTATTATCCCATCCGGAGTCGTTGCCGTGATTGTACTGCGGAATACCATCATTATCATCATCGCGAAATCTAAACCACCAATCCGTCCAGTTACACAGCGGCTCATATATTTCTTTTAATTTATATTCGTCGATGAAGTCGGTGTTTTCCATCATCTTTTTCAATGTCCACCCGTGAACAGGCGGCTTACAAAAATTCCAGACCGCAAGGCTATCATTTACAGAATCCGGCAGAGCACCGTTTTCATCCTGCAAATCAAACATGACCATATATTGATGCCATGCCAGTTCAGGATACTTATAGCTCAACGCTATGGCATTAAAACAGTGATCCCAGCTCCACACATTGGTCATCCAATTTTTTGACATAAACATTGCCGGCCTTTTCAATAATCCATGAGGTTCTACAATACACGACCAGTTGATGTAGGCCGCCAATTCCCTGGCTTGCTGATACCTGTCATGGGCTTCCGGCATTTTTGATAGGAAATCTTCAAAATCTTTCTTTACCCTTTCAACGCAATCTTCAAATTTATCGTTGTAATTGCACTCCTGCCAGCTCCCTCGGTATTCTTCAATAGCACACTCAAAATACCCTTCATCGTTATCGGGATACATCTCTATTGTGATATAGTCGCACTTAACCCCATCCCAGGGCGCCTCTACATTTAACCGGCCTTTCAGAGGCGTGAGCATAAACTGGATCCTGTTATTAAATAAATTTAAAGACCAGCGGTTTTTACCTGAAAAAATAGCATTATTAAACATCGACTCCTTTGAAGACGTCATCCTCAAACCAATACCTGCACCTCTGATGCGAAGCAGTTCCGGCCTTGCAAAGCATATATCCACATAGCCATGTGCGCTCTCTAAATGAAGTACCCAGGGTGTAGCATAGATATCAAAGGGCACAGAAATGCCTTTGTCTTCGAGTTCAAACAAGAATATCTCCCTTTCTGCTGCATCACCGTGAACGGTGCGAAGATAAAGCCCTTTTTTGCCTGCCCCAAAAATTTCTGACATCAATGAAAACGCAAGATATGAACCTTTACAGCTAAACGGTACCTGCTTTATATCAAAGTTCATTTTCATCCCTCCATCTATTGCAAAATAGGGTGCAATAAATGCACCCCACCAAATACCTCAAATCTCAAACCTCATCTACCTTAATCCACTGCCGTTGCTCTATGGAGGTATCCACGGCGGTCAATACCTCTTGGCATTTGACGCCGTCGTAGAAATTGGGCTCTGGCAATTTGTCCTCAGATATGGCTTTTATAAATTCGTATATCTCGTGGACAAATGTATTCTCATAACCTATGACATGGCCTGCCGGCCACCACGCCTGCATGTAAGCGTGCACTGGCTCGCTGACCTGTATAGTCCTGAAGCCCTGAACTCCCTCAGGGTCATCTACAGAGTAATACTGCAGTTCATTCATCCGCTCAAATTCAAATCTCACGCTGCCCTTGCTGCCGTTTATCTCAAACCACATACCGTTTTTATGGCCTGTGGCAAAACGGGTCGCTTCTATGATGCCCAGTGCACCGTTCTTAAACTTGAATAAAAACAGTGTAGCATCGTCCACATTTACAGGCGCCTTTGGAGCACCTTCAGCGGCTTTTCCACTCAACCCTGTCATCTCGCTGACCATGGGGCGTTCTTTTACAAAAGTCTCATTCATGCCCATGACCTCATCAAATTCTCCCACCAGATACCTGGCCATGTCTATGAGGTGAGCGCCCAGATCTCCCAGAGATCCTGACCCTGCAACCTCCTTCTGCAATCTCCATACCAGCGGAAACTCGGGATCGATGATCCAATCCTGCAGGTAAAATCCTCTGAAGTGGAATATTCTGCCCAATTTACCTTCATCTATCAGCTTCTTTATAAGCTGAACGGCAGGAGCCCTCCTGTAGTTAAACCCTATCATATGCTTGACGCCGGATTTCTCTACGGCTTTTAGTATCTCTCTGGCGTCAGAAAGCGTCAAAGCCAGCGGCTTCTCGCAAAAGACATGCTTACCTGCTTCTGCCGCCGCTATGGCGATATCCTTATGGGCATCGCTGGGCGCTGTAATGTCCACCATGTCTATATCGTCCCTTGAAACCAGGTCCTTCCAGGATGTCACGTAGCCTTCCCATCCAAACTTCTCAGCGGCAGCTTTGACTCCTTTTTCATCCCTGCCGCATAGCAGCTTCATCCTGGGTTTTAAAGGCGTATCAAAAAACATGCTGACGTTTTTATAGGCAAAGCTATGGGCCTTGCCCATAAACTTATAGCCTATAAGGCCTACATTGATGGTGTCACCCATAAAATTAATCCCCCTTTAATTTTTTTATCTATCTAAGGTGCCGTGCATCAAACCCAAAGGCAATGGCGCCGGCCTTTCGCAGGTGCTCTTGAGCTCGTAGTGTCTTCCCTCTTCTGCAGCTATATGAAAGCCGTGCATGATCTCAAGAACATGATATGTAAGCTCACCACTGGCCCTATGAGGCCTTCCTGAAACCAGAGCATACGCCATATCAGATACACCTATGCCGCGGCTGTTTTCAGCATAGCCATGGGTCAAAGGTATCTCTTTCCATTCCGCCTGGTCTTTTCGCCTTATATAAACAGGGCCTCCAAAGGTATTAGGATCTGGCACCATAAGGGTACCTTCAGAACCGTATATCTCTATGCGCGGCAGCTGGCTGTGCCACACGTCAAAACTCGTCAAAATGGTTCCGATGGCTCCGCTTTCAAACTCCATTATTCCAGCTACATGGGTGGGAACCTCTACCTGTATCTTTTTGCCATACTTTGGCGCGCTGGTAATAGTCCTCTCGGGGAACGTTATTCTCGTAGAACCTGTAACCCTCTTTACAGGACCCATCAAGGTTACAAGGGCCGTCAGGTAATAAGGACCCATATCAAACATGGGACCGCCTCCCACCTCATAATAAAACTCAGGGTCAGGATGCCAGCTCTCGTGACCGTGGCAGAGCATAAATGCCGTCGCACCTATGGGCTCACCTATCCAACCATCGTCTATGAGCTTGCGGCACGTCTGTATACCTCCGCCTAAAAAGGTATCCGGTGCCCCACCGACCCGCAGACCTTTTGCCTTTGCCAGCTCCAATATCTTCTGGCCATCCTCCAGGGATATAGCCATGGGCTTTTCTGCGTAAGCGTTTTTCCCCGCATTAAGCGCTGCCATGGTCACCTCTGCGTGGGCCTTGGGAATAGTGAGATTAACGACAATCTGTATCTCCGGATCTGCCAGAAGCTCTTCCACTGAACAGGCCTTTGGTATCCCGAATTCCTCAGCTTTTGCCCTAGCCCTATCCATTATAAGATCGGCACATGCCACAATCTCCAGATTTTCAAAGGTCTTTCCCGCTTTAAAATATATGCCGCTTATATTTCCGCAACCTACAATACCTATCTTGACTTTATCCACCATAAAGCAACCCCTTTCAAATCAGCGTGCAGCCCACACCATGCCATTGGTCATAATAGACAGCACAGGAGGCATCTTGACAACAGCCGCACTGTGGCCCAATGAGCAGTAGAAAACCCTACCCTTGCCATATGTCTTTGTCCACGCTACAGGCATCACCACATCTCCGAAGTTGGTGGTGGCAAGAACCCTTATAGCAGGATCTACATGCATGTAATACTGCTCTGATGTCACCTGAAAATCATCGATGCCATAAGTTATAGGATGGTTCTTATCAAGGATATGTACCGTGTACGTTACCGTATCACCGCCCGGATGGGCTACCCATTGTCCTCCCACCATAAACTGATATTCCGTCTCCGTCCTGAAAGCATCACCCATGCCGCCGTGCAATCCAGCTATGCCTGTGCCTTCCCTTACAGCAGCTAACAACGGGTTTAACTGCTCAGGCTTTATCGTACCCATCGTCCACTCTGGTACGATTAAATCGTATGTCTTGAGCTTCTCACCGTCAGCAAAACTGTCCAGCGTATTAGATACATCCACATCGAAGCCTTTTCCTCTCAGCGCCTCTGCCAGAATCTCTGCTACCTGTTTGGGCTCATGGCCCTCCCATCCGCCCCAAACGATTAAGGCCTTTTTCATGTCATAATCCCCCTCGTATAATATGATTTGTAATCAACCAAAAAGGTCGACCTTTAACAAGATTAATAAAGATCTTTGATATTTAAATATTGTTTCTTTAAATTTCACCATGATTAAATCTATCAAGTGCCACTTGATACTTATGCATACATCGCATAGCTACTACCCATGTTTGGGAAGATGGGTTGTCAAGCCCGAACGCAGTGAGTTCATTTTAGGCTTGACTACTCATCGACCAAACATATAATCCTCTCTGCGATGTATGCTCGATTGCTGCATTTTGTATTGTAGTACACGTATTCCCTCTTTCT
>NZ_FQVH01000032.1 GCF_900129075.1 Caldanaerobius fijiensis DSM 17918 | reverse complement strand
TTTTCTCGAATTGACGTGCTATGCTATCTTTTTTATCATTAAGGAAGATTGATAAATACAAATTTCTATTGTTCAACAGTAATTCGATATAAGTATTAATAAGCTGGGTATATAGTTTTTGAATTTTTAGAAGCTCGTCCAATTTAATTCTTGTAGGTTTTCCATACAAAAATACACTTTTTGTATGTTCGCTCACATGATCACCTCCTTCCTGCTTATATTTTAGCACATATTCCCTTTGCCCGCTGAATTCCGTCTTTCATCTCTCCAATGAATTGGAGAGGATTCCCGCTGGTTCTTCTTAAAGGAAAAAAATCCGTGTTCCATGCAAAACTCAGTTCAGCTACACCTGACAGTATCGCACTAAGAGAAACAAAAGGTACTTTCTTCATCAAAAAAGCTATAATAAAAAAACTGTTGTGTAAATTATTTCGATAGCTGTTTTTAAAGGTGCTATATGGTCATGGCTATAAAAAATACGAGTGTGACTTAATCCTTCCGCAAATATTATAACAGCTAGCGCAATCAAAGGAAGGTAAATAACTCCCTTCGGGGTTTTGAAATATTTTTCCCGTGCTCTATACATCAATGTGGTAAAAACCATGCCCATCAAAAAAACCCACGCGTAAACATCCAAAATTCTGTTGATAGTGCTGGATTGTTATAAATATAACCAGGGTAAGTAATTGCGTGAGCAAATTCAAGAGCAGCTGTTCCAAGGAAGGTAAAACCTAACAATTCTAAAAATGGATACTTTTCCCCTCTTGGAAATATCACGAAGATATTAAACATCACTACCAGAAGAAAAATAGTGAAAATTTCCCATATAAAGTGGGTTATGTAGTTGTAACCAAAAAAATACTCGCCAACAGGCTAATCCAAAATACTGCTAATAAAAAAATACCCTCATGCATACAAACACACCAACACCTTATCGAGGCCATATTATATCATGTCAGCCTTTTCGTTTCAAGTCCTTGCTTTGCGTGGGGGTGATTATGTTGTGATAATGTCATCTTGTAAATTATTTTAACAAAATGTCACTATGAAAAACGAGGTGCGTTATCTCATGGTACAGGAAAAAGTGAAAAGGTACAAAATAATTTAATTTTTTAATCTCAAAATGCCAGCTGTACAAGCATTTTGAAATGCGATAATTGACTCGGTTATTTGACCTTTTTAAGGTGACATTTTCATAAAATATTGACAATCCTCGCTTTACGTGAGGTATTTAGTTTGTAAAAATTTTTAAATTAAAATAAATATTCAATCAGCTTTTCTGATTTCAATTCCACAATGGTCCGATTGAAACAACTCATTAACTGGGCACGCGATGTAAAATATACCAAATTTCAATTCCACAATGGTCCGATTGAAACTTTAGGCCTGCAATATATTCCTTCCATCCATTGCTATATTTCAATTCCACATTGGCCCGATTGAAACATGCATGTAGATCCAACAACAGGTGAGATTATACAGCTATTTCAATTCCACTATGGTCCGATTGAAACCGCAATTCCGGAGTTGAAAGGCATGTCCAAAATTCACATTTCAATTCCACAATGGTCCGATTGAAACTGGGTTTATGCCGCGAGGGAATAACCAGTACGGTTCATTTCAATTCCACAATGGTCCGATTGAAACTGATGCTTTAGCACCAGCAGCACTTGAACTTGCACATTTCAATTCCACAATGGTCCGATTGAAACATCGTATGGGAAATTAGAAGTTATTAAAAAGAAGGAATTTCAATTCCACAATGGTCCGATTGAAACTATACTTGCTGATGATACTGGAATGGGAAAAACTGCTAATTTCAATTCCACAATGGTCCGATTGAAACTTATAGTAATTAATGAGGGGATCAAAACAGCTACTAATTTCAATTCCACAATGGTCCGATTGAAACTGTATACGGCGATGTTGGCGCAAAAGTACGGACTCATATTTCAATTCCACAATGGTCCGATTGAAACATTGTCAATGAAGCTCTTGACTTTGCGACACAGCAAATTTCAATTCCACAATGGTCCGATTGAAACCAATTGGACGTGCCATCAACGGAAATAGCAAATGTGGATTTCAATTCCACAATGGTCCGATTGAAACAGAGTAAAAATGCAGAGTTCAGATGAGAACAGGTACGATTTCAATTCCACAATGGTCCGATTGAAACTCAATGCTCCGTTGGGTTCATATACAGGCAATTTGCAAATTTCAATTCCACAATGGTCCGATTGAAACCCACTAAAAAACACGTATAACATGAGGGTTTTTAATACCCTCTCCCAGTATAAAATTCTCGTCAACCTCAGATAATGCAAAAATTCTCATCCGTTGACAAACTTAATACTCTTTAAAGTTTATTTTACCATACTTTAGATATATATGTCAATATTTGATACTCCCTTCTCCATAAATTGTGATAGTATATACCATATATACCTGACGTATTATCGCCTTGAATACACGAAACTTGTCTAATTGATAGTGTGTTTTACGCATCTTTTTCGTTCATTCCTATTACGTTTATCTCTTCCAAAGCAGGAAATTCATAAATATCCAGCGGTATCTCCTGCAGAAGTTTTATGGTCCCTTCAAAATCGCATCGAAAATTAAGGTGATGCTCAGATAATATCCTCTCCAGTGACATGTTTTCCCATTCTACCCATCTGGCATACCTCGAACGCTCTTCTATATATTGCTGCATAACCTCTTTTTTATCAACATTGCTCATAACCTCATCGCAAATATAAAAATTACAGACGTAGTTGCGATATACAGGTGGAAGGGTACACCCATATCCACTCTTAACAAATGGACAGGCTCTAAAGAAAATGGTCTTATCTTTTATACCATCATCCTCTGGACCATTTTTCAAGTACTCTAAATAGCCTTCCCGGTCAAAATATCCTTTTGCGTGTAAGTAATAGTTATAAATGACTGTTCCAGGATTATCAACTATTCGCTTCAACACTTGTAAACCGTCAACTGATTTGACCATTCTATGTATGTCTATAAGTTCAAATTTCGGAAAATATGAACAGCACCCTCGCATTTTTATGCTGCAATAGCTTATCCCCATTTTACTAGTACAGTGATTGCAGGAAGTACAGATATAGCGGGCATAACCTAAATATTCATAGCGTTCCAGATAGATTTTATCCATTGTTTCACCCCTATACCATTTTTAACTTTCTGCAGATACTTTATATGTATTTTTTTGTATTTTATGTATGCCATCAGTGTATAACATCAAAAATCATCTTTGCTGCATATAAAAATGTCACTGAAACAAGAAGAGGCTTTATCAGTTTTGCTCCATTTTTTATTGCAACTTTTGTTCCCAATCTCGCACCGAATATCATCGCAGCTGCCATTGGTATAGCTACAGAATACATAATTTTCCCATTTAAAGAAAACAGAATCACTGATGTTATATTACTAACAAAATTAAGTATTTTACCGTTTCCAGCGCTTATTTTAAAATCGTAATTTAAAAGCGTTAAAAATAAAAATATATAAAAAGAGCCTGTACCTGGACCAAAAAAACCATCATAAAATCCAAGTGCTATTGATATTATAAGGCCTATTGTAATAGTTTTCTTATTTACGCCTTCAAATTTATTTTCACTACCGATATTCTTAGCCAAAAGCGTATACAATGCGACAAAAATCATCAAGACAATTATAATAATTCTCAAATGTGAACTGTTAATAAAAAGCACTGTTTTGACACCAATTGCTGCACCAATTAGTGTACCAAAAACAAGATATCTCAAAAGACTATAATCAAATATCCTGTACCTTATAAATGTCAGAGAACTTGTAAAAGATGCACATGTTGACGCAAATTTGTTTGTACCGAGTGCAAAAACAGGAGGTACACCCAAGATCATAAGTCCTGGTAAACTTATTATACCACCTCCGCCAGCTATAGAATCAATAAATGCAGCAGTAAATCCTATAAAACACAACGCTATTATATACTCAATTGACAACTATATCACCTCAAATGTTAGCACAATAGGGCTCAATTTTATTGGAACATTTATACTCATAAGTAACCTTCTGTCTTTAAGCAGTGTCTCTTTTAACTTAACCTCTTTTTCGTAAACTACTCCCTCCAAATAAATCTATTTTCTATACATCAAACCATATTATGTCATAAGCTTGAATAATAAAGTTGTATGATTTATCAAATATCTTTATCCTTGCATTTACCGGCATCGGGTGGTAATTCATAACAAATGCCTTTTTCATCCCATCTTCTCCTGTTCTAACGATTACACGTACATCATTGTTTGCTTCTAAGAATCGCTTTACACCGAGTTCATCAAATATATTCTTGATTATTATATACTGGTCATCAAAACAATAATTTATGTTAAATCCAATATATACAACCTTACCATTGCCAATTTTCTTCGCTATTATAACCGGCTTATTTTCAACACTATTTGCTATTACTTTGCAATCTGTACTGCATTTTACCATTAAAGGCAGTTCATAATCATTTCCAGTATAATAATCAACTCCATTAATCACCACCTTGGGCTGATCGCTTCTTTCTTCTGCTTCAATACCAAATTCACTCTTTAAAATATCTACCTTTCTGCCCACAGTATCCTTCTCTGGAAGCGCACCTGACAATATCAATTTTCCACCAGATTCTACAAAATTTATAAGCTTTTGCTGTGTCTCTCCATCCATTACCTTATCAGAACATACCCAGATAAAAGGATACTGAAGTAATTCATCGACCGTACGTTTTTTAAGATCAACTACTTTGTATGAAATATTAAAGTTAAACAACATATGAGCCAGTTCATGCTCTACGTTCCTATCCTCAACTATGCCCAAGGCCATTTCATACTTTTTTGTGCTGTGCAAAAGCCACTTGTCATGGCCGAATAATTTTAATGCCTTCTGTATTGCAAAATAGTTTTCTCTTAATTCACCTTTGTCCGTTATAGGCGTCTGGTAATATATGCTGTCCTGCATAGACCCTAAACCATGAGGATTAACACCACTCATGATATTAAAACCATTAAGACCTTTGAATCCCTCAATCAATGCCCAGGCATACCATAGATACAGATGTGAGCCATAAACCCTAGGATAATCGTGTAGCATCCCAGCTTCAAATTCGAGAATTGTTTCAGGCCCTTCTATCGCTTCACTAAGCAATTCATGCACATATTCAATATCAAATGAAAGGGTCGCCGAATCAAATGTCAGAGACTTATGTAAATTGTAATATGAATCCACACCCAAAAGAGTATTCGGACATTTTTTTGCAGACGGTTTTAACCTGAATATATAATTTCCACTGGCTGCATTTATGGTAAAATAGCCATCTATACCGTAACTTTTTAACGTATCTTGTAAAAACACAAAATACTGAGGCAGGTAAAAATTGTAGTAAAATTCATATTCATCTATCTTCCATTGTTCTGATGTTATATCCACATTTTGCGGACTAATGTCTTCAAATTGACTATAATTGCTTCCATATGCGTTGTTTAATGCCTTTATATCTTTATACTTATTTCGCAAAAATGTAGAAAAATAACCGTCTTTATGACCATATCTCATGGTCTCAGGATTCTGGTCAAAACCGCCACGCCATTCTTGTATTCCCGGAACCTCATTGTCTAATTGTACAAATATTATCGGCCCACCATTTGAGTACAGGTATGGTTTTAAAACATCGGCTACATTCTTATACCATATCTCTACACGACTTCTAAAATCCGGGTGCATATAGGAAACAGCATCCTTTATTACCTTATATTCTTTACCATTCCACCTTACTCCCCTTGCCTGTGGGTATTTTTCTATAAACCATTGAGGTATCCCGGCATTTAAAGTTTCATTATAAACATATGGACCGGGTCTTACAATTGCAAACATATTTTCTTCCTTAATAAGTTCAAGCCATAATTTTAAATTAAATCGACGATTCGTACTTCCGTCAAAATCGAATTTATCCTCCTGATATTCGTGTACAATCCATGGGATATAAAAACTCACAGTATTAAGCCCCATACTTTTTGCATGTCTTAAGCATTTTCTCCAGTAATCTGGTTCAACTCTATAATATGGCATTTCACCTGACAACAAATGAGCATCTTCGCCACTTATTTTAAATTGCTTGTGTTCTATTCTGAACAAGTCCACCACCTTCTCACCTCTCACTTTACTAGGGGTAATCTTTTACCATAACAACCCATAACATCTACCTCTATACTTATTACTTTTACACAAATTCTACACAAATCACAAAATTCCTTCTTTGTGCTTATATAGCATATATGGTTTATAATTTTCACAAAAAAAGAATGTCCCAAAATCAGGACATTCATAGAAAAAGCTAACTTCTTGTATTGATAGGTCTTAATCGTAAAATAGGATTTAATGCATAAAAAACGGCTATTGCAATTAATGAATCTATAGTATGGTGAATCATTGTCCCTATTCCTATAACCACAAAAGCTTTGTAAAAATCAAACCCAAAGGGCATTACAACAACAGCTTCCAAAACCGCATGTATGGGAAGTATTGCTGCCAAAGCTACAGGAAAAGAATATCCTTTTTGTATCATTTTTGCCCCTACATATCCAAATGCTGCGTGAACCGCCGCTCTCGCCGCTATTATAGGACCTAACTTGATCAGAAATCCTATTGCAGACCCAATACCCACAAATACCGCCGTCGAAGGACTTATAAGCATTGCCAGCATCACAGGTACGTGAGATGCCAGTGTAGCCGAAAAAGGCGGTATAACTATTCCCAATACTCCTCCAAAAGCTAAGGGTATAAGTATTGAGAGTGCCGTTAAAAGTCCTCCAATTGTAATTTCTCTCGCTTTCACATTAAAACCTCCGATATTTATATTTTTATATTCATAGTATACACAGGTGTATATACATGTGTCAAGAATAAAATAACCACTTATTAAATTAAATAAGTGGTTATCCTTCTTATTCTATTAAAAAACCTTTTTCTTTTAATACCTTATGTATCCTGCTTAACACCGCTTCATTATCTGCTTCAACAGTATGAAGATGCACTCCTTCTGTAAGCGAAGATAAAAGTGTGGCTTTGCCTTCTTTTACAAACTCCATAAACTTGCTTACATCATATCTTGAGGAAAGCATTAAAACCCCTTTTAACTCGCCATAAAAAGGATGTTCTATGATTACATCCAACACCTTGCCTCCATTGTCGACTATAAGGTTTAATTCTTCTTCCGTTCTGTCGCATCCATGTTTAACAGCAAAAACTCTTTTTACCGAATTTTCTTTTTCAAGATCTAATACATAACCTTGAGGAGTAGACAATATCCTAATACCTTTAGCTCTCAAAATAGCTATATCTTGAACTATGACCTGTCTTGTGACACCAAGCAGTTTGGCAAGGTCAGACCCCGATATGGCTTCTTTGGCATTTTTTAATATTTCAATTATTTTGGTCCTTCTCTCTTCTGCTATCATGATTCTTCACCTTTTTTATTGTACCACAATGCAGTTATTTTAGTCTATCTCAGGACTTTTAAGCGATTGAACCATATCAACCCTTTTAAGCTGAAAATGAACTACAATGCTTACAAGTGCTGAAAATCCAATCGTTATAAGCGCGGAATATAAAAAGCTTATTGGCTTTATATTGCGTCCAAACATGAGTATTTCAACCTCTGCTGTCGTCATGACATATCTATGTAAAAAAACCCCCATGATAAGGCCTAATAAAATACCGATTATAGTAAGAATTGCATTTTCCCTAATGACATACATAGAAACTTCATGATCATACAACCCTAACACTTTCATTGTCGCAAGTTCTCTGATTCTCTCAGTTATATTTATATTTGAAAGATTGTACAATACTACAAAAGCAAGGGATCCGGCAGAAACAATTAGAACTAAAACGACAGACAGTAAATTATTTATAACGTCTTGAAATATCTTATTTACTGAAGAAGTAAAATTCACTGTCATAACCGCCGGCGATTTTAATATTTTCTGAGATAAATCATCTTCTAATGACTTGGAACTTCCGATAGTTTTTGATACTATTTCATTTAAATCCGGCTTTTTGTTAAATAACTTTTTATAAAGCGCAGAGCTCATATAAACATAATGATGTATATAATTTTCAGTAATACCAGTAACCTTTACTTTTGCTTCTTTGCCATCCCCATTTTTTAAATAAATATATTCACCTGCTTTGACACCAAGCATATTTGAAAGCTTTTCAGTAATAACAACTCCATTATCAGTCAATGAAATTGGAGTGCCATTACTTCTATTTCTCAATACTACGAAGTCTTTAAATTTCTCTTTATCCGCAGTGACAACAAGAAAAGCACTTTTTTTGGCCCTGTTATATGTTACATCTATATTCGATTGACTAAGCAACATGCTTTCCTTTATGCGCCTATCCCTATTTATAATTGTCATCAGTTCTGTTATATCGTTTGGTGAAGCATCACTCTTAAAAGTTGTAACCATCTGATATTTAAAAATTTCATTGAATTGTTTTGTTGCAATAGTACTTATCGAATCTCTTATACCAAATCCTGTAAGCAACAGCGCTGTACAACCTCCTATGCCAAAAACCGTCATAAAAAATCTCTTCTTATATCTAAATAAATTTCTCGCAGTTACTTTTTGAATAAAATTCAAGCGGGACCATATGAAGTTTATTCTTTCTAGCAAAACTCTTTTTCCAGCCACCGGCGCTTTTAACCTCATTAAAGCAGCAGGAGTTTCTTTTAAATCGCTAAGGCATACCAAAATAGTAACAATGGTAGTAGATATTAATGCCATTGTTATTCCCAAAACTGCATAATAAATATTAAACTCGGTTATAATTGAAGGCAATGTGTACATCATACTATATGCCTCAAAAATTATCCTTGGCAATATATTAAAACCGAGAAATAACCCTATAATACCCCCCAATATTGTTGCAACAGCTGAATATATAATAAATTTAAGCATAATAGCAAATTTGCTATAGCCAAGAGCTTTTAATATACCCATTTGTGTACGTTGTTCTTCCACCATCCTAGTCATCGTTGTAAGGCTGACAAGTGCCGCAACGAGGAAAAAGATTGTAGGAAATACATTGCCCAATGCTTTTATTCTGTCTGCTTCATCACCAAACTCGACAAAGCCTATATTCGATTTTCTGTCCAATACATACCATATAGGCTTTTTCATTTCATTCAGCTTTTTCTCGGCCGATGCTATTTTATTTTTTGCTTGACTTATTTCCCGGTCAAATTCATTTTTGCTGTCTTGATACTTCTTTTCCTCAATACTTAACTGTTTTTCAGCGTCGGCTATTTGTTTTCTTGCTTTCTCTAATTCCTTTTGACCCTCAATTTTCATTTTATTAAGCGCATTTTCTTGCGCAACAAGTTCTCTTTTAGAAATCTCTAGTTTTTCTTTGGCATTTGCAAGCTTGACTTTCTCTTCTTCCAGTTGTTTCCTATTAGTTTGCAAAGCTTGCTTATTTGCGTCAAGTACGGCTTTTTGCTTCAATATATTTTCAATTTGAGTATTCAATTGATCTATCTTGGGTTTGAGTTGTGCTGTTAACGTAGGGTCATTGTTTATCGCGGCATTTAATTGGTCTAATGAATTTTTAAGCGTATCATATTGGTCATTTAGTTTTTTAACATTAGCGTCATAATTCAACTGTTTTTCTTCATTATCGAGTTTAGCTTCAGCAGCATTTAAATCAGCCTCATTCTGCGCTAATTTATCCTGCATCTCTTTTATCTGTTTTTTCCACTCTTCAATTCGTTTTTCGCCATTATTTATTTGTTCATTATATTTAATCTGTTTTTCATATATTTCCTGTTTAAAATTGTTCAGCTGTATACGGGCCTGATTTAGTTTATCTTGAGCTTCTGATAGCTCCTTTTTATATTTACTTTCTTTTGCTGCAAGAGCTTTTTTGGCATCCTCTATTTCTTTTTGGGCCTGATTTTTTATATCGTTATACCTTATTTCGCTGCGTTTTTTACCTAATTTAACCAGATCGTCTTTTACTGGTTTTATAAAATTATAGTATTCATCTGAATAACTAAAAAGCCTTTTTGCATTATTCACTAAAACATATATTTCAGTATACGAACTCATTGAAAAGGCGGTTTTGGGCACCATCATAAAAGCTTGAATCTGTCCATTTCCCACAGTGCTTGGCCCTCTATCTCTTGATATATAATAAGGAGATTCAACTATTCCGACGATTTTAAACTTATTATTTTTAAGATTTTTTTGATTTTGTGACCCTAAGTTTAAAGTGACAGTATCACCAATAGAATACCCAAGGTCTTTGAGAAATTTTAATTCTACTACGCATTCTGAATCATTTTCAGGAAACCTGCCTTTTATAAGCTTAGGTTTATTTATATACACATTACTATACCTTACTTTTTCAAAATCGATTCCATTAACTTTAATTGCAAATCCCTTATTGCCTTTATTTACAACTGCATCTATAGAATAAGTAGGCTCAACATTTTCCACACCTTTTATCTTGCTTATACTATCAGCATCACTTTGCGTAAGTCCCATAGTTGAAATAATTTGTATATCCATCAGATTATAATCATCTGCATATTTGTCGGCAGTAAGTTTCATATCTCGGCTCGCTGCTTTTATACCGCCAAACACTCCGACGCCCATTAAAACGATAAAAAACAAAGATAAAAATCTCTTTTTCGTACGAATAATCTCTCTTATTATATCTTTTAACAGAGATTTTCCCATTACCATTCTATCCTTTCTATAGGAACTGGCCTGTCATTGACAACTATATTTTCAACTTTGCCACTCTTAATATTGATAACCTTATCTGCCATAGGAGTTATTGCTTTATTATGCGTTATTATGACTACTGTCATTCCCATACGTCTACATGTGTTATGTAACAATTTTAGAATTGCTCTTCCCGTCTTATAGTCTAGTGCACCAGTTGGTTCATCACATAAAAGAAGTTTAGGATTTTTCACAAGAGCTCTTGCTATTGCTACCCTCTGCTGTTCACCGCCAGATAATTGTGAAGGAAAATTATTAAGCCTCTCAAATAGTCCTACATCTTTAAGAACCTCTACAGGATCCAGTGGATTATTACAGATCTCTGCCGCAAGTTCTACATTTTCTAATGCTGTAAGGTTTGGTATTAAATTATAAAACTGAAAAACAAAACCTATATCTTTCCTCCTATATTCTGTTAGCTGCCGAGAATTATACTTATTTATTTCATTGCCGTCAACAAATATTTGGCCTTCATCACACGTGTCCATTCCGCCCAACATATTTAAAATAGTCGTCTTACCTGCACCACTTTCACCCACTATTACGACAAATTCACCTTTTTCTATATTAAAACTTACTCCTGAAACTGCATTAATAGTAATTTCACCCATCTTATACCTTTTTACAATATTGTTTACTTCTACAAAGCTTCTCATAATATCTACCTTCAATTATTAATTTAGTGAATATAATATAAACACTTGTTTAAAATACTTGTTTTAATTTTAGCACAATAAAATTTTTCAGTCAACACAGTATAATGTACATTAAAATATTTTTTATTTTAGTATGCTTGCAATAAGTAGTTTTATATATTGTCTAAGTTCTTCTGGGTCATCCATATTTAAAATGCTTTTTTTGTCACCATACATGTCTATAACGATATGATTTATAACGGTACCTAATATTCCTGAAAAAAGTTGCATGTATTTAAAATTTAAAACTTTACTATCTTCTATGTTAGTTATTTTCTTTATTATATCTTTTATTATTTTTTGTATCTCATCGTTTAAATATATCTTTTTTATTATCACAGGATTATAGTTTTTATCATCATTTGTCAACTTTACTATAATGGCAATAAGCGCAGGATATTTAAACATGTATTCTACTAAATTTATAGACCATTTAAATAACTTATCTTCCAAATCTAAATTATCATCTCTAAGAATATCATAACTTGATTTAAACAGCTTTTCTGCATAATAATTTTCCACTTCTTTTAATAAATTGTTTTTATTCCCAAAATAATAATTTATCGATGCTACATTAACACCAGCTTTTTCAGTTATTTCTCTTATGGTCGCTTCACCTTTCACGCCAACTATATCAATAGTCGCACTTAAAATCTTTTCTTTTGTTTCTGATTCATAATTCATATGGATCACTCTTTCAAAAAAGTCTAAAATAATAATAGCATAAATACCATTCCTTCATCAACTGTGTATCTTATGGGTATTTTATACACTCTTCAAAACAATCAAGACAAACTTTTTTGCCTTCCATAAGCCTTACCCTACTTTCTGCAGCGTATTCACCACATAATTCACATTGTATCGATCTATATATTTTTGCTTTTTCAGGTATTCCATAACCAGGTTGTTTAAAGTCAAAAATGTCTTCTAAAGGCGCATTTAACAAATATTCCTGCCATTCTTTTCTGTTCTTGCCAACATTAAAAGCTTTTAAAACTATCCTTATGCCTTCATTGGTATCCCTTCTGAAAAAAGTAAAAGCCTGCTTGCCCCTGTCTCTAAAAACAAGGTTTCCCTTCCCAAAAGTACATCCAGTCATATATTGTACTGCATCGACACCACAAGCATTATTTTCTGTAACACACACCACTTCTTCATCTATTGAAAATGTGAGATTTAATTTTTGAATAGCCGCTTCACAAGCTCTAAAACCTATAGCAAGGCCTGGACATTCATGGCCATGAAATGCTACGCATTTTTCCCATAACTCTTTATCCATGTCATTTTCCTCCTCTTATAAAGTATCATCAGGGCCTTTAATACTGTCAAGGTCGTAGACATATGGTTTTATATCCAGTAAAGGACTTCCATCTAATGCGTCTATTCCTTTGACGTACAGCTTATTTCCTTCAACTTTTAGAAGGTCAACTACACAAAAAGCGATAGGATTAGGCCGTGAAGGAGAACGAGTGGAAAATACCCCCTTTATCTCTGGTCCAAAAGGGGTCGTAGTTTTTAGCACATCCCGTCTTCCTAAATGACACCAATAAAGAACAATCAAGTGCTTTTTATTCTTTATATCTTGAAGCCCCTCTTCAAACTCAGGGTATATCTCCAGTATCGCCTCTTTGTCTGACAGTCTTCCCTGTCTGGGAGCTTCCTCTCGTTTGGAATACTGGCTGTGTATTACACCAATAGATACAAGTTTCAAAAATATTACCCCCCTCTCTTTTAAAGTGGTATAACAACAGGTATATCGTGTATCTTTTCAACAACCACATGAATACCGTAAACTGACCCTATAATTTCTTCTGTCATCACTTCCATTCCACCATACGCGTAAATTGTGTTGTCTTTCAAAAACAGAAACTTGTCTGAAAATCTCAAAGCTAAGTTTAAATCATGTATAATTACGATAGCAGCAATATTTTGTTCTTTCACCGCCTCCCTTATTATTTTCAAAACTTCTATTTGATTTTTTAAATCCAAGTTGTTTGTAGGTTCATCTAATAGCATTAACACAGGCTGCTGTGCCATCGCCCTTGCTATAACAACTTTTTGAAGTTCTCCACCGCTTAACTCGCTTAAATAGCGAAGAGACAACTTTTCTAAATCAAATTTTTTAAGAACACTGTTTACAATCTTTATGTCTTTTTGAGTTACATCCCACTTTATATGGGGTTTTCTTCCCAAAAGCACTGCGTCAAACACAGTAAAACGCCCACTTTCATGCCTTTGAGCCACATATCCTATTTTTTTAGCTACATCTACTCTGCTCAATTTAGAAATTTCATCTTTTTCAATGTAAATGGTGCCTTTGTGAGGTTCTAAAATTTTATTAATGCACTTTAAAAGGGTAGATTTTCCTGCTCCATTGTTGCCCAAAATAGAAAGTACCTCTCCTCTTTCTAAGGTAAACGTAACATTGTTAAGAACAGGAACACTGCTATAACTAAACTCAATTCCGTTTATATTTAAAATCACCTTCTATACCCCCTAGTGAGAACGTACAAAAACACCGGGGCACCCAGAAATGAAGTAATTGCTCCCACAGGAAGTACAACAGGAGAAATTATAATTCTGCCTACTGTGTCTGAAGCTAAAAGAATGAGCCCCCCAATTACAGAAGAAGCAGGAATCAAAAATCTGTGGTCTCCTCCTATAAGCCTTCTCATTATGTGAGGGCCGACTAACCCTATAAACCCTATTATCCCCACAAACGCAACAATTACTGAAGAAATCAAAGATGCCATAAACATGCCAATTAATCTCACTCTTTCAACATCTACCCCAAGCCCTTTAGCTGTCTCTTCTCCACTGTCTAGAGCATTGTAATTCCATCTGTTAAACATAAAATATATGAGCGCAATAAAAACAACAATAGACATTATTGCTAAGTCTCTCCAAGAGGCTCGCCCTATGTCCCCAAAGGTCCAAAAAACTACTGAGGCAACTTTCACATCGTCAGCAAAATACTGTAAAATCATAGTGACGGCCGAAAACAAAGACCCAAGAGCTACACCCGCCAGTACCATCGCCTCAGGAGTTACACGGAAGGTTTTTGCCAGAATTAAAACGATTATTGTAGCCCCCATCGAACCTAAAAAAGCAAACAATACCACTAGATACGGATTATTTATAATTACAGAATCTGGATTCGTTGTGCTTCCTGCCCCAAAAACAATAATAGCCAAAGCAGCTCCAAATGCTGCCCCCTGCGAAATACCTAAAGTAAAAGGAGAGGCTAAAGGATTTCTTAAAATGCTCTGCGTTACGCAACCTGCAACAGACAAACCTATTCCAGCTATAACTGCTGACAAAACCCTTGGCATTCTAATATTCCAAATTATAATGCGAAATCGTTCTTCTCCTTTACCTAACAAAGTTTTTATAACGTCGTAAGTACTTATACCGGCTGAGCCTGCATTTGTTGCGTATATTGACAATGCTATAGTGAATAAAAAGGTTAAAAATATGATTAATGTTTTCCTTTTTATGTATTTGTTATAGCCCTCTGGAATGCTTTCTATAAATGACTGTCTCAAAGCTACATCCCCTTCATTATTATGTCCTCCACCAAAAAGGTGAAAAATATGACTATACTCTAAAATTTAATTTTTTAAAGCCACCGTATAATTCTTTCATTTTGTTGTATGCCGATTTTCCTTGTTCGCCAAAGAAAAACGTGTATATTTCATTCGCTTTTTGAACAGGGTCTATATCATTAAACTGCTCGGGATAGAGAACTTTTCCTACCCAATAGGAATCCACAAGAGCTGTATCTATATTTGTAGTGTAATTGTTGTAAGGCAAAAGTCCATAAACATTGTCGTTTTTGACTGCTTTTAAGCTTTTATAAAACTCAGGATTTTTTTGGTAATCATCTTTTACTAGCTTGAAGTTTCCTGCATCAATAAAAATTATATCAGGATTCCAAGCTAATAGCTTTTCTTTTTCAATCATGACACTCCCTTTTTGTCTTAATGTATCTGCTACATTCTTGGCGTGTACCGCCACAAAAGGAGGATAATTGCTTTGTGTGCTTTCTATTCCGTGGGCACCTTTAAATCCTAAAGCACCAATGTAGACTGTTGGTTTTTTGTCATCAGGTATATCTTTTGTCCTATCGTCTAAATCTTTTTGAATATTTTTTATATACTCTACCAACTTTCGCGTTCTATCCTCTTTCCCCATTATTTTTCCTATAACTTCTAATGACTTGTAAATATCCTCTTCAAATGTCCCAATTTTCCCATAACTCAAAACAACCACAGGAATACCTGTTTTTGCTTGCAAATCATCTGCTTTAGTCTTGTCCAAAAGATAAGTTACAAAAATGACATCAGGCTTTACCGTCACCAATTTTTCTGCATCTGGCGTAGAATCAGGTCCACCTTGCCCAATGATAGGGAGCTGCTGCAATTTGTCCTGAAAAATCATATTATACGTTCTGCCTGCTGCAAGCTTTTTATCTATGTTTTCCACTCCAGCTACTCTATATAGACCATCTACATATGTAATAAGCCTCAGCGCCCCTGGTCCTATACCTACAACTTTATTTACCGGCAATTTTACTTTCACTTGCCGATCTGCTAAATCAGTAACCATTACAGACTGAACTTGTGTTCTGGGCTGATTTGAAATCTGCGGTTGATTTTGCGTCTTATTACTGCAAGCAGTTAAAGAAATAGCAAGTATTAAAAAAATAGCAACAACCACATTAAATCTTTTTGATAACTCTAGCACAACCGTACCCCCCAATACAAATCTAAAATAACACTTTTGTTTTTGCACTATGAATACAAAAACAATTCAGTGTTACTTTTTTAAAAATTATAACACCAAAAGATAAATAAAGCAATAACAAAGTGAAAAATAATTTAAAATAACAAAAAGCAGGCAAGAAAATATTTTCTACACCTGCTTGTTTTCATAGCATACAACAATATAAATTATTCATTCACTTATCAAACGTAATCATTTACTTAACACTTATCTCAGAAGTTCCTTTCGAGCAGATCTATACAATCGTCCACATAGTCTTTATTAAATCTTTCAATCATCCCTTGATCGCAGAGAGCCGCGAGCTCTGGGTCAACGGGAAGCCTTCCAAGAAATGGGATGCCCATTTCTTCCGCTACCTTTTCTGCCTTGCTTTCGCCGAAGATATTGATATGCCTACCGCATTCAGGACATATCGCATAACTCATATTTTCAATAATACCAAGTATGGGAATATTCATGGTTTTTGCCATATTATATGCTTTTTTAACAATAAGTGCTACAAGGTCCTGCGGTGAAGACACTATAATAATTCCATCAAGTGGAATAGATTGAAATACAGTAAGAGGTACATCACCCGTTCCAGGCGGCATATCGAAAAATAGATAATCTAAATCACCCCATATAACATCTGTCCAGAACTGTTTTACTGCCCCTGCTATTAAAGGACCTCTCCATATAACTGGCATATCCTTTTTTTCAAGAAGCAAGTTTATAGACATGATTCTAATATCGTTGTGGGTCCTGGCCGGATAAATACCCAATTCACTGCTACTTACCCTGTAATTGTCAGCACCAAACATTCGAGGAATTGATGGTCCAGTGATATCTGCATCCAAAATTCCAACATCATAACCTTTTCGCCTCATCATTACAGCCAGAAGGGATGTTACAAGGGATTTACCCACTCCTCCTTTTCCACTTAATACCGCTACAGTTTTTTTGATATTACTTAGTTCATTTGTTTGGCACTTAAGATTTCCTATGCTGTCAGTACCGGCGCAGATTTCTTGATTTCCTTTCGAAATTTCTTTCATCCTCCCAGCTCCTTTTTACCGTAGTAACTTCTGTCTTTGGCTCAAACACATGCAATTATTGCGGAATATTACGGGCAATAGCTCATATATTTCAAAAAAATAATAGCACTGTTTTAAGGCAGGTTATTTCTCCTGCCTTAAAACAGCGATATGTTATTCGTCATCCTTGCCAAGTGCTTTTAATCGTTCTTTTATTTCCTGGAGCTGATTTTCCAAAAATTTTGCCTGCTCAGTCAGAAATTCTTTTTCATTGATTTGAGGTGCATAGACTTGTCCATATACAGGATAACCATAACGAGCCCAACCGGGAACTCCCGTATAGTAGTATCTCCATCTAAAACCACGACCTCTACCGAAACCTCTGTAATAGCCAATGCCTGGATTCATAAATCCCGGTACAGTAAAGCCTGCACAGAAACCAGCAGCTCTACCTGTCATCGGTCCCAATCCCAGTGGGCCTGTACCGTCTCCTCTTGGCATGCTACTCCACCTCCTTATTAGCCTATGCTCATAATATATTATATAATTGTTTTGGGCATATGTCAATTTTTATTTGTGCTATTTTTCAATACCTCTTTGCACCTTTTACATATACCAGAAAACATGATATCTACATCGTAAACATCAAAACCATTTATATTTTCTAATATTTTAGTTAAATGCAAATACTCTAATGCCACTCTACTTTCATCCACATCTATAATGTCGCGACATTTAATGCAACGAAAATGAATGTGTAATGGTTTCTTTCCAAATATTTTTAATTCATAATAATTTTCTCCTTCTATTGCTATCTCTTTTACTATACCTAAATCGTTGAATAACTTCATGGTTCTATAAACTGTAGCTAAACCAATATTATTTTGCTTTAGCTTTTCGTATATTTCCTTTGCATTTAAATGTTTATCAGCATTAAATAGTTCTTTAAGGATAATTCTTTTTTGCTTTGTGAATTTATATCCATTTTTCTCTAATAATTTCTTTATAAAGAAAATCTCGTCTTCAAAATTTTTTGCTTTTTTGTTTTCTTTAATCCCCGCATCGTCCTTCATAGCGATGTTCCTTACATATACTCCCTGTCGATTTTAATTCATCCTTTAAATACTGCTGTATCACGTCATCACAGATACCCGACACGCCAACTATAACCTCTATACCGTTTTCTGCAAAAAGCTTTTGCGCAGAATCGCCCATTCCACCTGCTATAATCACATTCACTCCTAAATCTTTTAGAAACTGTGGCAAGTATCCAGGCCTATGTCCTGGATTTTCTATAAAATTTTTAGTGATTATCTGTTTACCCTCTATCTCATAGATAGTAAACCCTTCACAATGTCCAAAATGCTGGCTTACAAAGTTACCATCACTGGCAATCGCTATTTTCATCTTTTAATCCCTCCAAACATGATTTATAAATTTTCTATATAACTTTTGATGTCATCCCACATCTGCCTTATAGCCTTATTTGCCCTGCTATCCTCATAATAAATGATAGGTTTTAATTCATTTATAGATTTCATAACCGTATCATCATAAGGCACTTTTCCTGCTACATAAATATTATTATCCCGGCAATAGGCTTGTATTTCCTCTGTCACTTTCTCATTGATATCGTACTTGTTTATACATACCATTACTGGAATGCCAAAGTGGCTGCACAGTTGCATAACCCTCACAAAATCCTCAAAACCTGATTGAGTTGGCTCAGTGACGATCAACACCACATCACTTCCCGTGACGGAAGATATCACCGGACAGCCTATACCAGGTGAACCGTCTATTATCGTGATAGTATTTTCATGTGAAAACTTTCTTCCGTTCTGACGTAATACAGTGATGAGTTTTCCTGAACCATCACTGCCCACTTCCATCTGTGCCCTGGAGATTATTCCTTTATGAGTTTTTGTGATATAAATGTCAGCACTTTTTTCTTCCTTTAATTGAATTGCTTTTTGAGGGCAAACCAGTGTACACGCTCCGCATCCTTCGCATTTATAAAAGTTGACTGTATTATTTTTAATGGCGTCAAATCTACAGACTTTCTCGCATTCACCACAGTTGGTACAAAAATTTTTATTTATTACGGCTTTTTTATTGCCATAAAAATATTCTTTTTTTATATCTGTTCCATCATAAAATAAATACATATTCGGAGCATCCACATCACAATCCACCTTTACTACGTTACCAGCCAATTCTGCAAGGGCAATAGCTATAGTTGTTTTACCAGTCCCTCCTTTGCCACTTATAACTGTTAGCTCCAAAGGAATACCTCCTTTATTTTTTGCGCAATCTCTTCAAATATTTTCCTGTATTCTGACAACTCTATAAGCATTTTACCTGAAGAATATGCCTCCGCTGCATCCTTTCCGTAAGGTATAACGCCAATGACATTAATTTTTTCCTGCTGGCAAAATTCCTGAATCATGTCATTACCTTTACTGTATTTATTAATTATAACGCCATAGGGTAAGTTAAGGCTTCGCACCAGTTTTAACGCCATCTTTAAATCGTGTAAACCGAAAGCCGATGGCTCCGTTACCAGCAAAGCTGCATCCACATATTGGAGTGTATTTACAACATTGCAGGACGTCCCTGGAGCACAGTCGACAAGATTAATCCCATCAGGTAGATTTCCCAATAGCTGCTTTATAACAGGTACTGCCATTGGCTCTCCTACATTTAAAACCCCTCTTTTGCAGACGATACTATCATATTTTCCTTCTTCTATAACACCTATTGCTCTTTTTTTATAAGATATGGCGCCATACTTGCACACAATACCGCAGGCATGGCATCCGTGACAGAGTTTTTCAAAGAGCATTATCTCCGTTTTCGTTCTGAACAATGCATGATACTGGCATACTTTTGCACATTCCCCACACAATGTACATTTGTCTTTGTCTACAAAAGGATAATCTACCATAACCTCTTCACTATGAACCAGGTTTGGCCGTAAAAAGATAAAGCCGTTAGGTTCTTCCACATCCCCATCAATATAATTTGCATTCATCACCACAGAGAGATTAGTGGACACAGTAGTCTTGCCTGTTCCTCCCTTGCCACTTAAGACACCTATGTTCAATTCCATCCCCCTTTGTAACCTGCTCCATGCCCCATTCCCATCCCGCCATGGCTGGGACCAGCTTCAACTATTTCTTCTAATTTACCTTCTTTAAATAGCTGTATGGCCAGCTCTACTTTTATACTTCCACACCTGTAAACCCTGATACCAGAATTTTTTAAAAGCTTGTATGCATTAGGTCCTGCATTACCTGTGATAACCACATCCACATCTTCATCAATCAGCTGCTGTGCTGCAGCGATCCCTGCACCGCCACCAGAAGCCTGGCCCCGATTTTCGATGGCCTTTGTTGAATTATTTGCAGTATCGTAGATTATAAAATAACTGCATCTACCAAACCGGGTATCCATTAAACTGCTTAGCTCTCTACCGGTTGAAGAAATCCCAATTTTCATCTATTACACCCCCTCAATTATTATTGGCATATGCTACTAATAATATACCACTAAATCTTGTAAATGTCAAATGCCCATTAAATTTATTAACAGCATGTCTACTCCTTACAAAAGTTTAACGAAGTACGTCAAATACTTGAAGCAAATAAAATTGAATATAAATAGAGACAAGCCTTCCTTATGTGGCTTGCCTCTTTTTGGGTTTAGATAAATGCTATTCCCTCTCACACTTATAATACAATCTCATCCTTTGAATTTTTCACAGCACAAAGATTTCCACACATTGAACAGGTATCATTTGGAAAGCTGCTCCTATACTCCTTTGCCTTTTCAGGATCAATAGAAAGATTCAAAATCCTATCCCAATCAAGGTCACACCTTGCAATTGATATCGCTATATCCTTTTCAAGCGGTCTTTTGAAGCCTTTTGCAATATTTGCACTGTGGGCCGCAATCTTAAAGGCTATAATTCCCTCTTTTACATCCTCCACAGAGGGCAGCCTTAAATGCTCTGCGGGTGTGACATAACACAAAAAATCTGCACCATTTAGCGCTGCAATCAAAGCCCCCATCGCACCTGAGATGTGATCATATCCTGCAGCAATATCAGTTGTAAGCGGTCCTAAAACATAAAATGGCGCTTCATGACAAAGCCTTTTTTGAATCATCATGTTAGCTGCGATCTCATTTGCCCTCATATGACCAGGGCCTTCAATCATAACCTGGACATCCTCAGCCCAGGCGCGGCGTGTCAGTTCACCTAAATTGATTAATTCTTCTATTTGAAGCGCATCTGTAGCATCTGCCACAGCACCTGGCCTTAGACTATCACCAAGGCTTAGTGTAACATCATGCTTTTTACATATTTTTAATATATCATCAAAATATTCATAAAGTGGATTTTCCTTATTGTTTGCCATCATCCATTTGTATAAAAGCGCTCCACCTCTTGACACAATCTTTAAAATCCTCTGGTTATTTTCAAACCTTTCTAATGTCCTTCTTGTAATCCCTGCATGGATTGTAAAAAAGTCAACCCCTTCTTCTGCCTGCCTCTCTATCTCTTCGATGAACTCTTTTGCCGATGCCTTAGTAAAATCTTGATGCTTTGATGCAACCTGATAAACAGGCACTGTACCAACTATAAAATCGTATTCATTCAACAGCCTTTTCCTAAAAGTTGATGCCTCAACTCCGCTTGATAAATCCATCACAGACTCAACATCAAACTTCTTTGCAACCTCTAATTTTTGAATCTCATAATCAAAGCTAGGACAGCTCTCAGATACACCAATGTTGACGTTTATTTTTACATATGTCCCTTGGCCAATCGCAAAGTATCTATCTCTTTTTCTGTTCTTATTTGCTGGAATTACAATCTTACCCTCAGCAACTTTTTGTAAAAATTCTTTTTTATCTATCTCTTCGGTTTGAATTGCAAGCTCCATCTCTCGTGTAAATATTCCCTCTTTTGCATAGCTCATCTGTGTTTTCATATTTTTTCACTCCTTTTGATTTATTTTAAAACATCTAAATATTTTTACTTTTAGTTCTCATTATATCCTGAAGCCTTCTAATTTTGTCCTTAATATCATCTGCTCCAACAATCTCTGTCACAAGAGCTACACATTTTGCTCCCATATCCAGTACCTCAACAATGTTATTCTCTTTTATACCACCTATAGCAACAAAGGGAATTTTAGAATTTTGAGCACACCACTTGACAATATCAAGTCCAATAGGTGGCAGTGGATTATCCTTTGTAAAACTTTGGAATATTGGTCCAACTCCGATATAGTCTGCACCGCAGTTTTCTGCTTCTTTTATCTGGTCTTTTGTATGAGCTGTAACCCCTATGATATATTCATCGCCAAGAAGCTTTCCAACCTCTTTTAGAGGAAAATCATTCTGTCCTATGTGAACACCATCTGCCTCTACCATCAAGCAAAGGTCTATATGATCGTTCACTATTAAAAGAGCGCCATATTCACGAGTTAGCCTACGAATCTCTGAGCACTCATAGTATTTCTCTTTTAGAGTTTTATACTTTTCCCTATACTGGATTATCTTTATACCTGATTCAAGCATATCCCTTACAACCTCAAGATTACTTCTGCCTTTTGAAAATTTCTCTGCTGTGATTCCGTAAATATTATAATCCTGAAAAAGTTTGAGTTTTTCATTCTTTCTCAAGCTTATTCACCATCCTTAAAATCTCATCTGCCTGTATTGCAGCAACTGCCGTTACCTTTGGCGCATAAGGCCTTTTTTCTTTTATTGAGGTGCAAAAATCGCCAACTATAGAAAAATCCTTGCCGCGCTTTATTTTAATATTTTCACAATCGCCAAAGCCTGCAACACCAGATGCTGCCACAATCTTTTTGCCCTCAAATAAGCTCATAACCTACACCTTTTACCCAGTTTGTGAACTCAGCTCTTAAGCCCTTTTTAGCTATGGTGTTCACCATTTCAAAAACAGATCGTGCATCATCTATCTCAAACTGGCCATGTTCATCCTCTTTTTTAACCGCATACCCTCCAACCGTCGTTTTAGAACCTGCAGACATTTTTGTGATACAAATATCCATTAAAGCATCACGCAAAGCTGCTCTTTCCCTGGTTGAAATGACAATTCCAACTCTTGGCAGATATATCCTTGAAACAAGTAAAAACTTAATGTATTCTTTATCTGATACAATATAGCTTGGTTTAAAACCAACATTGGCATCTCTAAATCTTGGAAAAGATATAGAAATCTCAGCCTTTGGGAACCTGTTCATCAGGTATTCAGCGTGCAAAATTGCACAGTAAGCATCTTTTTTCGGGTTTGAAAGACCCAACAGAGGCCCGACACAAGCCTCATGGAAACCCGCATTAAGAGCTCTTTCAGGTGTGTATAATCTAAACTCATAATCCTTTTTTGGCCCAAATAAATGAAGTTTTTCATAGTCTTCTTTTTGATATGTTTCTTGATAAATTGTTATCCCAACAACCCCTAATCGACTTAGTTCTTCATACTCCTTTTCCAAAAGCGGGTATACCTCAATTGAAACCTCTGAAAAATACTTTAATGCAAGGTTGCAAGCCTCTTTTATGTATTCAAAAGACGAGTTTGTCCTATCCTCACCTGTAAGGATTATTATAGAGTCAAGACCTTCGTCTTTCATCTTCTTCATTTCGTTCTGCATCTCTTGAAACGTCAACTTTTCTCGTGGATACTTTTTAAGGCAAGAAAAACCGCAATACAGGCATCCATTTTCACAATAATTTGCTATATACAAAGGTGCGTAGAGCAAAATAACCTTACCAAAATTGGCTTCTGTAAGCCTTTTGGCTTTTTGCGCCATAAATCTGATCAACTTTTCATCCTCAACATTTAAAAGTTTTACTAAATCAAGCCTATCCAAATACTCTTTTGATAAAATATCCATCACTTCCGAAAAGGTTGGCTCATAATTTTCATACTCAGAATAAATTTTTAGGCATTCTTGAAGATATTCAATCACATTCAACACCTCTTATAAAATCATCAAGTGGTGACGACGCTTGAGCATACTCATATTCCTTTAAAGTCCCAATTTCAAATGCCGATCTTCCTGCTTCCACCGCCTTTGAAAACGCAATAGCCATTTTTAGAGGATCTGAAGAGGTCGCAATTGCTGTGTTTATCAAAACTGCATCAGCTCCCAGTTCCATTGCTTGTGCTGCGTGTGATGGTCTTCCTATGCCAGCATCGATTATAACAGGGACTTTGACCTCGTTTATTATAGGCTTTAGCAAAACCTCACAACCAATTCCTTTGTTCGTGCCAATGGGGGAACCCAGCGGCATCACCGCCTCAACACCAATCTGCTCAAGTTCTTTTGCTATGTTTAAGTCTGGATAAATATATGGAAATACCTTAAACCCCTCTTTTACAAGTATTTCGCATGCCTTTAATGTTTCGTAATTATCAGGTAAAAGGTATTTTGTATCCTTTTCAATCTCCACCTTCACCCAATCAGACGATGTCAGCTCCCTTCCTATCTGAGCAATCTTTACAGCTTCTTTATGATTCATAGCACCTGAAGTATTTACCATGATTATGGCATCTTTTGGTATGTACTCCAATACATTTTTCGTATGCTTTGTGTTGGGTCCTATCCTTCTTACAGCAACCGCAAAAACCTCAATCCCTGCTTCATAATACATCTTTTCAATGAGTGAATAATCTGGAAGCTTCCCTGTCCCAACAAAAAGTCTCGATTTTAAAATTTTCCCATCTATTTCAAACATATCCTTTCACCTCTTTACATTATTACCTTTAGTTTTATTAACCGCCACCAACAAAGCTGACAATCTCAACATGGTCCCCTTCTTTTAGGTAAAAGTCCTCCAAATTCTCTCTTTTTACAATATCATCATTTACCAACACTACACATGAATTTTGATTAATGTTCAAAGCAATCAAAAGCTCTTTTACAGTCCCATTAAAATTCATATCTTTGTCATTAACCTTTATCAATCCACATCACCTCCAAAAAGTCAAAATGAAAAAACCGCCCTTGCCGGCGGCCTTATTTATTCTTGGCTTTTACTTTAGCCAAATCTTACATCTAGCAAAAAAGCCTTTAATGCCGGATTGCTTGCATTAAAGGCTTGATTCTCTTTCTCCTCCCTTCGCCGGCATTACCCGGATCAGGTTCAAAGGGTCAAGGCACAGGGATATCTTTAAGTGCCTACTCTCAGCCGAGCTTTTCCCTCTCAGCTCCCCTTAAAACCGATATTCAATTTTTGTCTTTATTATCTTTAATATAACAATAATCAAAGACAGTGTCAAGAGTTTGTATTACATATAAGTCCTGATGATTGAAGCTTCTTAGGTAAATTGTGGTAAAATATCAATATGATTCCTAATCATATCGTGCAATGCTTTTTTTGCTTTTTCTTTATCCGGTATAGCAAAATCCAGCTCTATTACCTCTTCAGCCAGTTTTATGTCGCCAAAGACCGCAGCCTTGGCTGATAACTCATGAACATCAGATATGATATTCAGGGTTTGGGTCAATCTCTGTGGCAATGGAGGTATCTTTTGCCCAATAACATCACCATCTATCACATCCACTGGTACCTCTACTATTCTGCCATCAGGTATGCCCTCAATAAATCCTTTGTTCGGAAGATTTATCATATCATGGTGTTTGTTTCTCTTCTTAAATATATCAACAGCCAAATCAACAGGATGTTCCCAGCTCAGCATCTTAAATGCTACATCATAAGGAACTTTTCCTTCAGCAACATCTTTTAAATTCTTCAGGGCCTCTGCCCTTTCCCTCTCATCTCCATGATACGGCGGTTTTGTCGCGTATTCAATATCGCTGTCATAAGGCAAATATTCGCCGTGATGATCAACGCTTCCCATTGGCACAAGTCCATATTCCTTTAGCCACTTCCTCATCACTTTGAATTCTCTTCCTTCTCTTGTTGCAATAGCATTTATCACCTCGTCGTAAAGGTCTTTTCCCGTGTTCTTTTCTTTAATTGAAACAAGCCAGGCAAAATGATTAAGGCCTGCCGTTACGACATCCAAATCCTCTTTATTTCTATTGATAAGTGACGCAAGCCATTTGTAACCATCTGGTGCACTCCATGCTATGTTGCAAAATCCATAAGCCTTTATTTTTGTGTACTCATTTACAGCTGTAACGACTCTTGGCATTGGATTGGCTACATCAAGAAACAGGGCATGGGGACAATACTTTTCCATGTCTTTAGCAATATCCATCGCCAGTGTTACTGCCCTAAAAGTATTGACAAGGCCTCCAAGCCCTCCGCATTCCCGTGCCTGATCATTAAGCCATATTTTTTCAGTACTTCATAATCCATAAGCCATCGTTTTATCCCTTGTATTGCAGCAGAGGATATAACAAAATCAGCTCCTTCCAGTGCCTCTTCTCTTCTTGTGGTCGATGTGATTTTGATGCTTACATTATTTTCTCTCGCTATTCTCTTCCCTACCGATGCCATAAGGTCAACCAGTTCCTTATTGATATCCACCAGAGCCAATTCGCAGTCATCAAGTCTATTTTTTATTATAGCATCCTTTAAAACTGTGGGCCCAAATACAAAGCTTCCAGCTCCAATGACGGTGATCTTCATACATATCCTCCCTTCTTCTCTTAAGTCCATAAATAGCCCATGTCTTTTTATATGCTACTCCAATAGTTCTCTATATAGTCTCATTAAATTTTCATTTACAGAATTTATGTTTTTGACAATATCATTTAAATTCTTCGCCGCTTTATTTTTGCCCATAAACTCCTGCAGCTTATTTAGCACCTTCTCGCTTCTTAATCTCATCTCCTCTACTTTATTCTCAATTTCTACGCTCAATTGTTCTATATCGTCAAGTTCTACGCTGACAAGTATATCTTTCTGGAAATCATAGGTATCGTATCTCGATGGTATTATCGTCTCTATGCCCAGTTCACTTTTGATTTTATCAGATAAAACCGCCTGAGCTTCATCTTCCCCGTGTACAATAAATATCTTCTTCGGCTTATCAGAAAATGCAGAAAGCCAATCCATTATTCCTTTCTGATCAGCATGTCCGGAAAAACTCTCAATATACTCTATGTCCGCTTTTACCATAATATCTTCACCGAATATTTTTACGTTCTTTTCACCTTCCAATAGCTTTCTTCCAAGGGTACCCTTTGCCTGATATCCCACAAACAATATCGTGTTCTCTGGCTTCCATAAATTATGTTTTAAATGGTGCTTAATACGCCCCGCCTCGCACATTCCACTGGCAGATATTATTATAACAGGCGTTTTAATATCGTTTAAAGCCTTTGATTCTTCGGTACTATGAGTAAAATGCAGGTTTGGAAAGTCAAGTGGATAATCCCCTCTTTTAATGTATTCCTGGGCTTCACTATCAAAGTAGTCAAGATGATCTTTAAATACATTTGTAACAGATACAGCAAGGGGGCTGTCCACATAAACAGGGACATTGTTTATAAATTCTATCTCTTTTTGATACTTTCCACTATTTTTATGGATCTCATAAAGGAGTTCTTGCGTCCTGCCAACAGCAAAAGAAGGTATTATGACATTTCCCCCTCGTTTTATGGTGCGAATAATAATCTCCATAAGTCTTTTGGACCTATCTTCGATATTTTCATGAAGTCTATCACCGTATGTAGATTCACATATAACATAATCCGCGTCTTTTATGAGTGACGGTTCTCTCAATATAGGCGTACCCTTGTTGCCGAGGTCACCAGAAAATACGATTTTAATATCATTGCCGTTTTCACTTATCCATACCTCAATAATCGATGAACCAAGCATGTGCCCCGCGTCATTAAACTTAAACTTAACATCCGATGACGGTTGAATCAATTCATCGTAATCAACCCCGTAGAAAATGCTCAAAGAATCTTTTGCCTCATCCGCCGTGTAAAGCGGCTCTCTTAAGGGTTTACCTGCCCTTTGCCTCTTCCTATTCTTCCATTCATTTTCCATCTCTTGTATGTGCCCGCTGTCCGGAAGCATGTACTTGCATAAATCCACTGTGCCTTTTGTAGCATAAATCCTTTTCCTGTACCCTCTTTTATATAGCAGAGGAATCCTTCCACTGTGGTCTATATGTGCATGAGTCAGAAGAATAAAATCTATATCTTTTACATCAAAAGCAAAGTCCTGATAATTTAGCTCTTCTTCAACTTCACCGCCTTGAAACATTCCACAGTCCACAAGAAATTTTGTCTTACTGGTCTCAATCAGATAACATGAACCTGTAACTTCTTTTGCTGCTCCCAAAAAAGTTATTTTCATAATGCTTTCACCGTAAATATCCCCCGAACTTATTCAGAGAAAGAAACGGTACTCACCTGCCTTCCCTTATTTTTACCTTTTTTCACAATAGAATCTTTATATCAATTATACCAGTGAACCTACTCCATCCTATAGAGGATGGAGCTTCCTACTTCATTGACCGTTGCCTGCTGTTGTTCACAACAGGTCTTCCACGATCTCCACAGGCGTAACTTCGGGAGGAACCTTCCCTACGAAAAAATAATTGCCCTATGCTGCTATACCCAGTTGCCTTAATCCTTCATGAAGTATGTTTATCGCTGCATTTACATCTCTGTCTATTTCTAATCCACATTCACATCTGTGTATCCTTACCGATAAATCTTTTTCTACTATCCTTCCGCATCTTGAGCATCTTTGTGATGTATATGCAGCATTTATTTTTATGAATATTTTCCCTTCTCTTTCCGCTTTATACTCCAAATATTTATCCAACATTCCCCACCCTGCATTCGCTATTGATTTTGCAAGTTTATGATTTTTCATCATACTTTTCACTTGCAAATCCTCAACGCATATGATGTCATTGTTTTTTACTATGTTATAGCTTATCTTGTGCAGATAGTCCCTTCTCTGATTTGCTACTTTTTCATGGAGTTTTGCCAGTCTTTTCTTTTGCTT
>NZ_FQVH01000031.1 GCF_900129075.1 Caldanaerobius fijiensis DSM 17918 | reverse complement strand
GCAAAAGAGTATGCTGATTTTTACTGCAAGAAGTACAATGAGGTTACCAAACACCAGCATAAGAGAGCCCTCGTCTTAACGGCACGTAAGCTTGTAAGACTGGTCTTTGCCTTGCTGAGCAAAGGCCAAATCTACCAACCGGGAGGTAATGGATAGATTTAGTAAATACATTTAACTGAATATCAGCTAAGTTTCCTTCCATTATTATCCAATATATGGTGGGTTTATTAAGTGTTGCCTTTTTTAGAGTTTTTGAGGCCTTTATTTTTCAAGGTTCCAAAAAATACTACTTGACATTACACCGCTTGTCTTAATCATGCACACTTCCAATGTATTTTTAATCTCAGATACAAATTCTTTTATATCACCTAATTCTGTGGTTATTATATCGTACAGCTCCTCCTCACTTATCATATGGTACATATGTACCATCCTGTTTCTATACCCTGCCATTTGTATAAGCTCATCGCGCAAATCATCTTTAACTTTTAGTATTTTTCCAAAACTTCCTTGGTATATTTATTCAGGACATATTCAAAATCTGCGGCTCTGCGCAATATCATCATCTCATATTCATCTTTAAACTCTTCTGATATGCTGTATACACAGATACCCTTTAATGCCTCCCATTGAAATATCGAATTATTCTCCTGCAAAAAGATCAGATCTAGTGGATACGGCTTAAAGATATCCTCCATTTCGTTGTATATTTTCGCATACAATTTATACCTGTTTTTAATTTCATCTATATTTTTTAAAAAAACCACGCCCACATCTATATCCGCTAAAGGATCGTCAATGGTCACCACATGACCTTTTAAAATTCTCAAAGCATTTTCCTTTTGAGACCCAAACAGGTAAGCCAATGCTATATCATTTTCTTTGCATATCTTTATAAACTCATCCTGCGCTTTCGTTTTTTTTCTATCCATATCACTCACCACTATTATAACATAAAATCCGTTTTTTATCGCATACCACAATTACCTCTATTTGAAAAGCTTTTTAATTAATTTAAAAATATCAAATGTGGTTCTGTTATAAACCTTATTGTAAACATACTTTTTCGGATTCCTCAGCCATCCATACCCTCTGGGCATCTTAAGGCCGGCTCTATGCACTATCTGCCTCTTTAAACTTGTCCTGGCCGATATCCTCTTTTTCAGGCTTGGCCTTCTCATGCCGAATTTCATCAATACCACCCCCTCATCTCGATCTGATTGATTAATAACTTCTTATTCTCCTTATAATAGTCAATGGTTTTTTCTCAAATTCTTCAGAAGAAATTACATCAACTAATTTATCACCCTTATAGACAGTTATTCTTCCATTATCAATGAAAATGCGCAGCCCATCGATTTCGAAACCCCTTATAGAAGTACTGTCTTTTATATTTTTATCTGGCACATCAACATGAAATTCCGCATTCGTAGAGCATATCCTTTTAAGTTCCAAATATAACCTATACTCGTCTTTGGATTTAATACAAAGTTCGGGTAAATATGTTGCATTTTCAAGTAAAAACATATTTGTATACATACATTTTGTTACTCCAAACTCCTTGCAAGATATCTTGTTCTTTAACTCTTGCCATTCTTCAATCTCGAATCTTACATACAATTCCTCAGAATTTTTAGGAATTTCTTTTATTTCCTTTCGCTTAACAATTTTCCAATTCTTCACTTTACCATAATAGCGTATACCTGCTTCTTCTTTAAATTTCTTCTTTGATTGAAATATTGCCACATATTTAAACTGTATTCCGCTGGCTTTTATGTTTTCATAAGGTATATGATAAAACTTGTGCTTAAGGTTAACTTCCAGTTGTTCAACGGAGCTTAATCCACCTATCAAAACTTCGCGACTGTCAAAATTCACATAATCCAGGTACTCATAAATTCCACTCTGTATCACCGTCCCCTCAAAGGCCGATTGAGGTGTACCTTCTATTATATCCTGTAATAACTGTTCTACAAGCCGGGTCGACCCGGGTAAAAATGGAAGGCCTCCCACATTTACTTTATCAATACTTTTATAAAAGTGATGGTTTATATACCTCTTTTCATCATTGTATGGAAACAACACAAAAGCTCCAAAAACCATCCTCTCAAAATGTCTGTTGTTTTTGTTCTCATAAACTATAGCATCTCTATATCTATGCATAACATTTATATCCTCTTCCTCAGGCCCCGGTATAAGGTATTTTTTATGATAATCACTACCCTCTAACGCCGGATTTATTCTATATTTAGCATCAAAAATATAATGGTATATAATATTGGATCCCTTTTTCTCTAACGATAACACATTATCAGGCCTTTGAGAAACTGTAGGAGTATCACCACTTTTATAAAATTTATTGTAAACAAGAGCATATTTTTCGCCATTTCGTGGGTTCTGGTATTCTACCGTAGACCTAACTCCTTTTTTCAATGAGATTACCAGGCCGTTGTTGGCAAACTTTATTACATCTTGTCTTACCAGATTGTACCTTTTTCTTAAAAGAGAATTCAACTTTATAAAACACCAATTTTCATAGAGGACAGCCAAGTCCTTAATGGAAATCTTGAAGATATCTTCTTTCATCATAAGACCTTTCAAAAGCATGATATAGTACTTATAAACGTCTTTATAACCTATAGCCATTTGAAAAACCAATGACAGCGAATTAATAGTATGTATATCACCCACATCTTTTAAAAAACTTGATTCAATTCGCTTTTTTAACTTATTTATCATTTCATCAATCCTTAATATTACGGCTATATCTTTACCTTGCTCTTCATCCATCATTGTTCCTGTCAAATATACTTTTTTTATTTCATTTAATTTATTTATAACAGTACATATTATGTATTTTATAAACCGATTTTCAAAAGTATCATACGTTACCACACTTTTTATTGCTAACGCCTTTTTAGGAATATATAGACCGTTCACTTTGTTCGCATAATGCGCATGTTTATTAAGCCATTTGATTGTATCTCCATTAATACATCTTATCTTTTGTTGTGGCATGATATTTTTCTCTTTTACTAAGGCGTGATGAGGTATTCTTAATACCATACCTATAGCACTATCCAACTTATTAAATACTTGATTTATTATGGCAAAGAACTCTGTCATGCTGTTGCCTTTTGTTTCCTTTAAACCAGCATGAGAATATGTCTTTTTATAAAAATCAAAAACGAGATTATAAAGCTCATCATTTATATCCTTCAAAAGCGCATAATAGTCCTTTTGGTAATCGATCTTAGACGGAAACACTTCCAGAGTAACCGTAATATAATCACGACCATTAACTTTTACAACTATTTGTGTAAATCCTATATCATTACCAAAATTAATAACACCAGATAAAACTCTTTTCGAATGTCCAACGTATTTCACCTTATTTCTGATATTCACATTCTCATGCCAGAATAATATATCACTTTCGCCTTTTTTCTCTATAACAACCTCATAGTTTTGCTGCTCAAAAAATAGAGGATACCATTTGCACAGTCCAGTATAGGGAACCAATTTTTGCTCCACAGGCGAATATATCTCAGCAATGTACTCCTTACAACGGATTAATATATTAGCTGTAACACCTGTGTTTATATTAAGCGCTTTTACATTAGGATGATAAGGTTTACCTTTTATAGAAAAATCCAGTTCCGGCGTCGATATATATAGTAAATCTACATCAAATCCAGTAGGAAGTAAAGCCATCTTCATCATATCTCCTTGTCATATATGCTATTTTCCCCGCCGATTTTCTAAATCTTATATCAGCGTTTTCTATCTCATCTATCATAGTCTTACTTATATCTATATCTTCGTAATTAAACCTCTCTTCCATATTGCCACTACATATTTTAAATAGCTCAATAAGGATCTTTTTTAAGGTCATACTGCTGCCCTGTATGCGCGGTAATACTTTTTGCAATATCATAAAATCCATGGCTTCCTCAAAGCTCATTATCCCATAAATCTTGTTGTATATGATATAAAAACATATTTCATCTCTTACCCTATAGCCAAAATGCAAATTACCATATTTAAGCACCTGGTTTATATCTGAAAGTAGATCTATGACACCTTCGACATATTCGGCATAATCGGCACAATCATTTAACTGTAAGAATTCGCTTTTTAAGAACTTATTGTTAAGCTCTCTTACCTCTGTATCATCCGGTTGATCAAAATCATAATTCAGAATCACATCAGAAAATTCTATAACATTAGCTCTATCCAATACTTTTTTACTGAATGGAAAAGTAGTTTCATCCATGTTGACGGTACCTATAAAATACACATTATCCGGTATATACAATCCTTTATACTCTTGATACAACTCTTGATCTCCTGATGATAATAATTCATCATTTAACAATGGATCAGTAATGATTCTATCACCTTTGAATACTCTTGATTCAATGATAGACAACACGTCGCTGAAATAATATTCCACTCTTGCAAGATTCATCTCGTCCAGTACAAAAAAATAAGGATGTACTGGATCGCTTATAGCCTTTTTTATAAACGTGGTGAGGATTCCAGGATGGAACTTATTGTTCAAATCCTTATAACCTAAAAGATCTGTCGAATCAGACCAATCAGGTTTTACCGGTACTAGCTTAAATCTACCGTTATAGGAAGTACAGCCTATAGATTCAGCAAAAAGCCGGGCAAATCGGCTCTTTCCTGTTCCCGATATGCCTGCCAGTATTACAAAGGGTTTCGATTTAAGCGATAGGTAAAAATCCTCAACAACCCTATCTTCATATTGAAATCCTCGGCTTTTAATATAATCTTTAATCCTCTGCAATTCGCCAGATACGTTATAGTATGGTAGATCGATGGATGTCCGATTCTCCATATATGTACTATCCCCTATCTGTTTTTGTTGGGGTTGCTCATTTAATTTCTGAATACACGCTTCATATATCTGTATTAAATCTTTCAGATCTGCTTTGAGGACTTCATCATCAGGCAATTTTCCTCTTTCGTATAATCTATAAAATATTGTGCCTTTTTCATAAAACTCATTACCTATTACCAAGTTATCATCTTTGTTCCATCCTGAAACATTTACTTCAGCCCTCAGTTTAATGGCTAGATTTTGCATGTATTCAATTGCTCCTTTTCTACCACGCTCATTTATAAGTCTAGTGCAACCTTGATTTAATGTAAGATAAAGCCTATCCATGGTATTAGAAAACAAATAAACAATATATATACCCTGCATCGTGGTAGTAGTAACGTCCTTCTTCATAATTGCTATCCAAGGAACCTCTGCCCAATTACCTTTGCCACACGATCCACTAACAATATATTTATCAGTATCTATAAAATCGTAATTTTTAATCTCCTGGGGAATCTCTCTCCTAAAAACATCTCCCATTCTATTCCCTTTAAAAGGCTCAGATGTCCTAGCTTTTACATAATTTCGCATAACAATTTCAAAGAGTTCCTTTAATGACATCTCCTATCTCTCCTACCATTTCTCGCATCATGTGACATTATATAATTCTACATAAACCTGCAAAAATCCTCCATTAATATACATTATAACATCTACCACAGCAATGTAATGGCTCTATAAAAAATTAAAGCCGTCTATTGACGGCTTATTAATATTCCTTCAGTCTCTCATCAACTTTAGCGATTAATGTAAAGTCGTTATCGTCGTACAAAAGGTATAGGTCATTTTCTATTGCAGTTTGAGTTAGTTTTCCCTCATCTTTTTATAATCATAATCATCAGCAAACTTGATCTTACCATTTAAATCCAGTAGATTTTTTCTTTTATGGTTTTCTACAAATTCTTTTAAAGCCAAGTTGACTATCTCTTTTTTAGTCTTAAGACCTGTAAGTTTTAAAGCTTCTGCCATAAGTTGATCATCTATAAAAATGTTTGTCCTCACAGGGTGCACCTCCGCTTCTTTAATTCGCATAAGGTCTCCATTTAACATAAAAACCATTAATATTGCCAAACATCAGTATCCATTCTTCTATATCCCACATATTTGTATCTGGATTATATTTAATCTTATAGTAACTCTCAGGATTAGAAGGATAAAAACTATAGCTGAAATAAGCATACAACCCTCCTACTATTTCTTTCCCCGGATACCTTTTTTGAGCGTCATTGTATATCTTCTGGATATAATTTTCAACATACTTTTCATTGGCCCTATATTCCTCTAAACTTACATTCGGCTTAGATAATAAACTCTCCAGATATTTGAGGTAATTATCATCGCCTATTATAGAAATCAAAATATAAACCGTCCCATTGTCTTCAGTCACATAATAGTCATTAAAAGGCACAAATTGGCCATTTAGGCTGTATCCTGGATAGTTTTTCTCCAGATATGCTGCGTACTCCTCATACGTCATCTGCGTCAAATTGTTTACTTCTGCCAGTGTTTTAATTGAGGTGCCACCAAGCATAGGCTTTATCTCATTAATAGGGATAGCAAAAGCTAGGTTTCCTGTATCATAACCACTGTATATAACGCCGATTACCAATCCCTGCATGTCAAACAGAGGGCTGCCTGAGCTCCCATGAGCCACAGGTGCGGTAGTCTGAAAATCTTTGAAACCCTTCCTCGTCGTCTCTCTTATGGCGCTTATATTTCCCTTTGATACAGTATTATCCAGACCTTCCGGACTTCCAATGACCACAACGTCATCGCCCACTTCCACCTTATCCGAATCGCCCAGTGCAAGTGCCGGTAAATCCCTGGCATTTTTCAGCTTTAACACCGCTATATCCTGAGTTTCACCATAACTGATTATACCTTCTACTTCATATTGCCTCCCATCACCTAATACTGCCTTTGCAGAGTAAGCATCTTTAATAACGTGGTAATTAGTCACTATTTTTCCGTCCTGAGACACAATAAACCCACTGCCCTGTGCTAGCGGTTTTTCATCGACACTAAATGTCATTATTGTTACAACTCCTCCATTACTCTTTTTGGCAATATCCTTAACACTTAATTGACTAATGCTAGCTTTTACCGTCAATGTCAAAATGACCTTCCTGTCATAGCCTGCAACATCACCATAATACAAACTGCTACCAGGTTTACTTGTATCAACTTTAGAGGGATTCCAGGACACACTCACCGATTGTACAGTACCATCGCTCATAGTAGCTTCCAGTGTTAACGGTAAACTATAACTTTCCCCCTGGTTTACCGTTATATTTATATCCGGAATATACTTAATTGTCTTCTGGACATTATAAGCAGCTTTTAAAATGCCCTTTTTAATTAACAGTCTATACATCAAAACAATAGCCTGCTCCCTTGTGGTATAAGCTTTTGGGCTTATTTTATCATAAGACGTGCCTTTCATTATTCCTTCTTTGTAAACATACGCAACGGCTGCCCTGGCCCAATCAGATATCTCATTTTTATCGGAAAAATTCAAGCTTTCCGACGCGCTGTAATCGTCCTGAGGGTAAACCAGCTTTAAAAACCTGACCAGCATTACAGCCATCTGCTCTCTTGTAATTGGATCATAAGAGCCAAATACATCCTCTTTATAACCCTTGATAACGCCTATTTGATAAGCCTTTTGAATGTAATCTCTATATAATGCATCGCATCCATCTTTAAACTTATAAGTATAATTTACCGGTAACTGTATCGGTCCTTCCATCCTCTCATAGGCTTTTACCAGAAGCATAGCAAATTCCTGTCTGGTCACATTTCTCTGATAGTCACTTAAAAATGCTGGCTCTGCCAGATTATTTTTTTGAAAAGCATCCACAGCTTCGACGGCCCAGTCATTTGGGTTACTTCCGGCAAAAGAACGTAGCGGAAACATCGTCACAGATAAAGTAATAATTAAAAACATTGATATTATTTTGCAATATCTACCCATAATAACACACCCCCATATACAATAATAACATAGGAGGTAGCCATAATATGTCATTATACTAAAATCAGCAGTAATGTAAAGGAAAAATTGCAGGTTTTGATGGAAGGCAAAGCACTTAAAGACATCACTGTAAACGCAGATACTAATTTCCGTGAAATACTAGACACCAACACTATAAGCGAGGATGTATTGTGGAGATATAAAACAAATTACTTAAAAATTAAAGCCGTCAATCGACGGCTTTTTCGTTTACTTTTACCTACCTTATAATTGTCTGCTCTCTCCCAGGTCCCACTGACAATATGCTCGCTCTAGCACCACAGAGCTCTTCTATTCTCTCCACATACCTTTTTGCATTCTCCGGCAACTCATCATATGTCCTGGCCTGTGTTATCCTATCATCCCATCCCGGAAGCTCTTCATAGACAGGCTCACACTCAGCCAGATATTCTAAACTGGCAGGGAAATTCTTTACAATTTCATCGCCTTTTCGGTATGCCGTGCAGATTTTAACCGTATCAAGGCCCGCCAGCGTATCCAGCTTGGTGATGGCCAAATCCGTTATCCCACTCACTCTAACAGAAAAACTCACTATAACGGCATCAAACCAACCGCATCTTCTGGGTCTGCCTGTAGTCGTACCATACTCATGGCCTTTCTCCCTTATGCTATTGCCTATCTCATCAAAAAGTTCCGTGGGAAATGGCCCTTTGCCCACCCTTGTAGTATAAGCTTTGGCTACACCTACTACCTTATCGATCATGGTAGGACCTATGCCTGCACCAACGCACACACCACCTGCAATGGGGTGTGATGATGTCACATACGGATATGTCCCCAGGTCCAGATCCAGCAATGTCCCCTGAGCTCCCTCAAATAACACTTTTTTGCCGGCTTTTAATGCCTCATAAACAATAACAGTGGTATCTGCTACATATCGAGAAAGCTTTTTTCCATATTCTAAATATCTCTCTGTCATCTCTTCCACGTCAAAAGGTTCTCTTTCATATATCTTGGTTAAAATCTCGTTTTTTTTCTGCAAATTGGCTTTAAGTTTATTCCTGAATACATCCTCATTCATGAGATCGCATACTCTTATGCCTATCCTCTCGGATTTATCCATATAAGCGGGGCCAATGCCCTTCCTGGTAGTACCTATATCATTGTCTCCCTTTTTGTCCTCTTCCAGTCCGTCAAAGAGCTTGTGATAAGGGAAAACCAGGTGTGCCCTGTCGCTTATTCTCAGGTTACTTACATCAATGCCTTGAGAAATGAGCATATCTATCTCTTGCAAAAGTTCCTCAGGATCCAGCACCACCCCATGGCCTATGAGGCACTGCTTATCAGGATACAATATGCCCGAAGGCACCAGGTGAAGCTTATACTGCTTACCTTTAGCCTCCACGGTATGCCCTGCATTGGATCCCCCTTGATATCTCATGACGATATCCGCCTGCTCTGCCAGATAATCGGTTATCTTGCCCTTACCTTCATCTCCCCACTGGGTACCTACTATTACTACTGACGACATCTTTAATCTCTCCTCATCAATCTATTTAATATCTCTCTTGCCACCACCACACCTGAGACAGATGCCTGAGCTAATCCTCTTGTTATACCGGCTCCATCTCCTGCAGCAAAGAGATTCTTTATCTTGGTCTCGAATTTATCAGTAAGCTCTACCCTCGATGAATAAAATTTTACCTCCACTCCATACAGCAGGGTATGCTTTGAATATACACCCGGAGCAATCTTATCCATCGCCTGAAGCATCTCTATGATGGAGGTCAGATGCCTGTAAGGCAACACCAGGCTCAAATCTCCCGGAGTAGCATCAGCCAAAGTGGGCTCAACCAGTCCCCGCTTTATCCTCTCGTAGGTAGACCTTCGCCCATCCAATAAGTCCCCCAGCCTCTGCACTATAACCCCTTCTCCAAGCATATTCGCCAGTGTAGCTATATATTTGCCGTAAGCTATCGGCTCTTTAAAAGGCTCTGTAAACTCTTTGCTAACCAGAAGGGCAAAGTTGGTATTCTGTGTCTTAATGTCCTTATAACTGTGGCCATTCACGGTCTTTATACCGTTATTGTTTTCCTCTACCACCTGTCCATAGGGATTCATACAAAATGTTCTGACCCTATCATCAAAAGACTTGGAAAAGTATATCAGCTTGGATTCATAAACCACATCGGTTATATCCTCCATAACCACAGCAGGCACTTCAACCCTTACCCCAATGTCTACAGCGTTATTTTTTGTCTTGAGCTTTAACTTTGCTGTCTGCTCGTTAAACCACTCAGCGCCTTCACGGCCAGGCACTACCACCACATAATCGGCATAATATTCTTCTCCGCTCTCTGTTCTGACACCATATACCGTATCTCCATTTACCAGTATATCTTTAACAGGCGTTTCTGTCTTTATAGTAACCTTCTCGCTCAAATGATATTGCATTTTTTTGAGTATATCATAACATTTATCCGTACCCAGATGCTTTACCCTCGCCGGAATCAATTTCAGATCAGCAGCAGCCGCTTTTCTCTCTATCTCCCTTACCTTTTCTTCATCTGTTCCGTGTACTTCTGTCGTAGCTCCAAAATCCACATAAATTTTATCTACATAACTTATAAGTTCATCCAGCTTTTGCTTCGAGATATATTCGTCAAGTATACCTCCAAAAGCTGACGTAAGAGTAAGTTTACCGTCGCTGAAAGCCCCTGCTCCACCCCATCCGCATGTTATGGAACAAGGCTTACAGTCAATGCATTTGATCCCTTTATTATTTACAGGGCAGCTTCGTTTTTCAATAGCCCTGCCCTTTTCCAGCATTAAAATGTTGAGGTCCCTGTTTTTCGTGAGCTCTAATGCTGTAAAAATACCCGCTGGACCAGCCCCCACTATGATTACATCGTATTTCAAAATAATCACTCCCTTTTACTGAACCTGCAATGGGGCACATCAGTTCAGTTATTCTGCGTGGGGGAGTCAAAATCCCTTGTATATGATAGCAGAAGTCTACAAGGATTTCAAGTGAAAATTGTTCGTATTTCCAGGTATATTATGCATAATTTTTCTTAAAACCTACAACATATCGCGAACTTTAGCGCGTTAAAAAAATAAATTTTGTTGATGTGTTTTTAAATATACTGGTTTGCAAAATTATTTGTGGTATAATATAGAGTGGTGTAGTAGATTGGTTGTATAATGATACACGTTACAGAATGTAACATGTGCAAACCCCAGAGAGGAGATGTGTATGAAAGAAGCTATCATATCCAAGATTAAAGAGTTAACCGAGGATATCTCCGATAATACAGATGAAAAGAGTGCGTGGGAAGATTTTTTAGTTGATATGGCAGAACATATAGACAGCAGCGACAAATCAGCGCTCAAACAATCATTTTCAAACATCTTACAATTTATTGACGAAAAAAGATTCATCGACGGTTTAAAAAGAATCAGTGAAAATATCGACAATTTTCCATTATCAGAAATGCTACAAATAACAATAGAAGTGATGGCAGACACAATTGCGCAAAAAAATGATACCATTGTCGAACTAAAAAATATCCTTTCAGAACTGGAAACTCCTGTTATAAGGTTATGGAAGAAAGTACTTTTAGTCCCTATCATAGGTACACTGGATAGCAATAGAGCTCAAAACATGGCTGAAAAGATTTTAAATAGCACTTCCAACATAGGTGCAACCGCTGTGATCATAGATGTAACAGGCGTATCAATGATAGACACCATTGTAGGTGGTTTCTTAATTGAAACATTTAATGCTCTAAAGTTATTAGGGTGTGATGTCATCTTAACCGGCATAAAACCCGAAGTGGCTCAGACCCTTGTCAAATTAAATATAGACTTCAACATGGTAACAGTAAAGCGAAATGTAGAATACGCCCTTTCATATCTTATAGGTATTAATAAAGATGAATCGTTAAAAAAGGCTTCTGCTAAAGTAGGGGAAAATTATGGCAAATAAAATTGTGCCTACGATTAAGATACGCAACTATCTGTTTGTACCAATTCAAATTGAGCTAGACGATACAACAATGGATAAACTTCAATCGCAGATATTAAGCGAAATATATGAAGATGATAGCATATCAGCCATAATCCTGGATGTAAGTATGGTAGACATAATCGATAGCTACATATCTTTTTCACTATCAGAGATAGCCAGCATGGCTCGACTGATGGGATGTCATACTGCAATCTGCGGCTTGCAGCCGCAAGTAGCTCTTACTCTTTCACAGATGGGCATAACGCTTAAAAACGTGATATTGACCAGGAGTTTAGAGGATGCCATTGATACCCTCAGGGAATTACAGTAGCTTATGGAGTGAATAACTATGTTAAAGATAAATCCTTTAGATTATGATCTCATAATAAAAATAAAAGATGAAAATGATATAGTTATATCAAGGCAGATGGCCAAAAATTTTGCGCAAAAGCTGGATTTTTCATTGGTGGATGTAACAAAAATCGCGACGGCAGTATCTGAACTCGCCAGAAATATATACAGGTATGCAAAAGAAGGATATATTTATATAAAAAAAGAGACTAAGGCTAATAATCCATGTATAAAGATAGTGGCAACAGATGAAGGGCCTGGTATTCAGAATGTAGACCAGGCAATTGCCGGGGGCTTTACCACTTCCGAAAAAAGTTTGGGCCTCGGGTTATCCGGCGTCAGAAGGTTAATGGATGATTTTTACATACACTCAGAAGTAGGCAAGGGCACGACGGTGATTATCGAAAAAAGAAGGCGTTATTTATGAACAAATACTCAGACCTGCTCAAGGTGAATATATCTACAGATGCTGACATATATATACTGAGCTATAAATTAAATAAATTTTTAGAAAAAAATAATTTAATTAATCCTGCTATATCCCTTGTGGCAAGAGAACTGGCAACCAATATCTTAAAATACGGTACCAGAGGTTTTATAGAAGTAACCTATGATGGTGAACTATTAGTTATAACAGCAGACGATATGGGCAAAAACAATGTAGAGTTGTCTGGTAAAGGCCTGGGCATAGGGTTGGATGTCGTCAAAAACAATTGCGATAAACTGGAGATTACAAAAAAGCGCGAGGGAGGCAGTACAGTAAAAGCGACGTTTTTAATAAAGTTTTTAATAAACAAAGACAATCGGAACAAATTCTCAGTGAGTATAGGTGTAGCCTCTAAGCCCCACTACCTGGAATCCAAAAGTGGTGACATATGCGTTTATAAAAAAGTAGACGACAGATATTTCATCTTTGTCGCCGATATACTAGGACATGGTGAAAGAGCCTATGAGACTGCTGTATATATCAAGGCTCATATAGAAAGATTAAGAGAAACCGCAGCAATCCAGGAAATACTTGCAGAATTGATCTCCCTACCCGGTATTTCACGTGGCTTCGCAGGTTTTATAGGTTATATATCCCATGACCGTATCGAATACATTAACATAGGAAATATCAGGATATGGATTATAACGCCCTCTTCTATCAGCAAACTTATAGAAACTCCCGGAATAATCGGCAAAACTCCGCTCCCATTAAAAACATATACAGAACATATAACGTCTAATTATTTCAGCATCATAGCGTGCACTGACGGTATAAAGCGTCAATTTACCCCAACCAGACAGATGTATTGGATATGGGATCTTAATCCACACAATATCGCAAACAAGATTATCAATGACTTTGGCATCAAAGAAGACGATTCCACAGTGCTGGTAGCGAAAGGAGGTAGTGCATATTAATTGACTAACTTAGAATTGTTTCAGATAAAGTATAAAGAATATCTATCAAATTATGTATTAAAAGGTGGAGATGATGAAATCCTTTTTGAAGCCTATCAAGCCCTTATTAATTTGCTTGATGATTCATCTGCACAGGCTGCAAATATATTAGACATCCATAATCGGGTGCTAAAAGACGTTTTGAACATAAGAAGCGATATCGATATGGTACAGTGGATATACATTGAAAGAGCAACAGAATTTCTCACGCAGATACTTATTGCCACAGATGCATTGCTGTTATCATTAAAGGAAAATATAGAAAAAGACCCACTTACAGGTCTTTACAACAGACTGGCCCTTGATAGAATCCTGTCTAAAGCGTGGTCATATGCGGCATCGCACAACACCCCTTTGACAGTAGCTATGTTGGATCTTGATAACTTTAAACACATCAATGACAATTACGGCCACCTGGTAGGAGACGAACTTCTAGCAGAGGTATGCCTAAAAATAAAGAGGAGTTTGAGAGATGGAGATGAGATCATAAGGTATGGCGGCGAAGAATTTCTTGTGCTGCTGCCGGAAACAAGTGTAGAAAAAGCATTGATACCCCTTGAAAGAATAAGAAATCAAATAGAGAGCGATACATTTACTGCGGAGCAAATCAAAACAACCATAAGCATTGGACTTGCCACATTTCCTGGAGATCGCCCTCTGAATTATGAAGAGCTTATAAAGTTTGCAGATACTGCGCTATATGAAGCTAAATCGCGAGGGAAAAATCAAATAGTCTCCTATAGGGAACTCACGCGCAAACAATAGATACTATTTCTATTTCAATCGGATGGGGATTATAACCATGTCCTGTTGAGACCCGTCTTTAGGACTTCGAGAGTATACCCTTAGCAATCCATCGACAGGCTTATCCAGAGGTTGATATGACACCATGGCCTGAAATTCTCCCCATGATGGGGCTCCAGCCGTCGCCTGGGCCGTTGTCTGATCTAATAATTTTCCATCAGATGTAATCAGCTCTATATTGACAGTGCCTTCAAAAACCCTCGCCGTACCCTCTACTTTAAACGGACTCTCTACCACTTGATTTTCTTTAGGTTGTACAATTTTTATATTTGGCTCTTTTATAATCTGTGTCGGGTCTGATACAATAATAGCGCGAGCCTTTTTATCCTTTGTCAGGATGATACCCAGTTCAGAGCCCACTTTCATGTCCTCAAATCTCATATCCTGTTCTTCATATTTATAGCCATTATCGCTAATACCAATCTTCTTCTGGAAATGTATCACAGCATCCTTCAAAACCGGTATATCAGAATCTACCTTATTATTCATATCCGGCGAATCCTGATACTCTCTCTGGATCTTAATCGTCCTGTTCTGTATATCGATGCTCAAAAGTCTGCCATATATAAATGTTTCTCCTTTTGAAGGATCTGCATCAGCAATTTTAGTAAATTTTGCGCTTACGCTATCGATAACCCATACACCACTATTCCCTTTTTTAACAGGTTGTCTCAGGCTTATAATATATCCTTTTCCGAGAGAGCTCACGTCCACCTGTGCAAATCCGTTTCCCTCTTTTACTACATTAAAATCATCATTAGGTCCAAACCCTACGATGCCACCTTCTGTCCTCATGACAGATAAAGGATCTGTTCTCCATAACTGTTTGCCTTCATCTACCTGGTTCTGTATATCTTTCAACCAATCAGGGCTGTATTTTACAGTTCCCAGCAATACCTCTCTTTTCATCGGAGTCATGCCGAGGTTTTTTTGCTTTTGCCCTTCCACCAGTATTTGAATTCCATTTACATTAGGCAATTCAGTCAATGTCGTAACCAGCGCCCTTACCTGATCCCTGGTAGCTTTGGAATATTCTGATGAAAAATTAACATATAAAACATCCTGTTTCAACTCATAAGATATAAGCTGTGTTCCTGCTGGAACTCCTGCAAGTTCATAAGAACTTTTAGGACCCTTTAAAAATTCATCCAGTATCTGTTTTATGCTATCACTTTTCTCGGTTATATTTCTCAACTCTAAAAGCAGACCACCGGCAGTAGATGGAAAATACAACTTAATCTCTTTCGTCTCATCGTTCGCCGCCACAGGTTTAGGATCTATTCTGACCGTTTTACTGGAATTTGCAGAACGCTGAAATGTCGTGGTACAACCTGACAGCAATAGCAATGCAGATAACAGAATCAGCAATAACTTTTTCACGGCTACACCTCCTATCCACTTAATATTAACATAATATCTATAAATTTATGCTTAATTATAATTACAATAATGTTACAAAACAAAAAAATCAAAATACCACAGTAAATTTTGTCCCCTTGCCTGTATCACTTTCGACGTTTATAGTGGCATCATGCAAATCCGCAATTTCTTTCACAATAGCCAGGCCCAATCCAAATCCTCCACTCTTCCTGCTTCTGGCCTTATCGCCCCTTGTAAACCTCTCAAATATATGGGGTAAAACCTCCCTGTCAATTCCTTCTCCGTTGTCTTGCACCGTTATAGAGGGTGAACCTTCGACATAACCAGCAGCTACATAAATCTCACTTTTTTCAGGAGAATATTTTATACTATTTTCAACCAAATTATACACCATCCTGTAGATGAGGTCCTCATTGGCCAACACTATCACAGGCTGTTCATCGCTGCGAATAGATATCCCCTTGACATCTGCCAGCGGTTTTATATCAGAAATTACATTGCCAATAACCTTATTCAAATCCACCCTTTGTTTTTCTATTCTAATGGCTTTTTCCAGCCGGGTTAGCTCTAAAAGCTGATCTATAAGCCTGGCCATACGATCCAGTTCATTGTTTATATCACCAAGGAATTCTTTGTACACCTCTTTATTCACATCACCGTATATCAATGGTTCAATCATCGCTTTAATAGCAGCTATAGGTGTCTTGAGCTCGTGGGATGCATCGGATACAAATTTTTTTCTGGCTTCGTCGATGTTTTTGAGTTTAATACTCATATCATTGAAAGCTCTGGCCAGCTGGCCCACTTCATCATTTCGAGAAATATCTACTATATATCCCAGATGCCCTGCCGACATCTGATTTGCGGCCTGAGTGAGTTCCTTAATAGGCCGTGTAATAAAATTAGCCACCATCAGGCTTATCAGCGTTATAAATATACCCGTAGCCGTAAACAGATATATAAGCTTATATTTGATATTACGAGCCATAGCTACAATATCCTCTATACTGGTAGAAAGAAAAATAGCCCCATCATTTTTGCCAGCCACGACAATAGGCACTGCTGTATACATAACGTGTCCCAAACCATTTAAATAATATGTGTTTGCAAGGCTCACACCTTTTAACGCGCTGTCCACTTCCGGCGTTGAAAGCTTTTGCCCTTCAAGACTTTTTACTGGCGAAGAATCGATAGCCACAACACCGTCTTTATTTAAAAAAAGCACCCTGGAATCTACCTGTTTAGCAAACGCCTCTATAGTAGGCCTGAGCATATAAGAATTGCGGCCTATATACCCGGCAACAATATTTGATACTATATTGGCCTGGGTAAGATTGGATATCCTTTCAGAAGATAAATAATCATTGGTAATGCTATGATACAGGTAAAGATCCATCGCCGAAAGTGAAACAAACAGTATAGACACATATATGAGGAAAATCCTCCACCTTATACTCATGAAATCACCCTTTAAAATAGTATCCAGAACCCCACTTTGTTACAATATATTTGGGTTCAGATGTACTATCGCCCAGTTTTTCCCTCAATTTGCTTATATACACGTTTAATGTCTTGATATCGCCGTTGAAATCGTACCCCCATACCTGATCCAGTATCTGATCTTTTGTAAATACCGTTCCAGGATTAGATGCCAGTAAATACAGTATGTCGTACTCTTTAGCTGTGAGCTCCACTTCGCTGCCGTTTAAAAAAACCCTTCTGCTGCTCGGATCTATTTTCAAATCACCGTATTCTAAAACATTGCGCTTTTTTTCATAGCTATTACGGCTGCGCCTCAACAAAGCTCTCATTCTGGCTATCAATTCCCTCGTATTAAAGGGCTTTGTCACATAATCATCAGCACCAATCTCAATACCAACGATCCTATCTACGTCTTCGCCTTTTGCCGTAAGCATGATCAAAGGCACATTTGAGACTTCCCTTATACCCCTGCATACACTCAATCCGTCCATCTCCGGCAGCATAAGGTCCAATATTACAATGTCGTGTTGATTTCTCCTTGCCATCTCAAGGCCGGTTTTCCCGTCATAGGCCACATCCACTTCAAAACCATTTTGCATCAAAGAAAGTCTCAATCCCTTAACCAGCAATTCATCATCATCAATTATAAGCACCTTATCCAAATAAATCCCCCCCTGCTAACCACACGTAAATCTAACGTTTTTACGAGTTGCCTTTGCTCTTAATATATTATACCATAATTATAGCCCCCGGATTTGCTCCGGAGGCTTATAAATAAACCCGGTGCATCGACACTATATTTTTATCCTATGGTAACCTGTACTACCTTCACCGGACCTTTCTTGTTGTTTTCATCGATAGCATAAACCTGCAAGTTATAAGTACCCGACGGCGCTCCCCACGGAACTGTTTCGAAGCCTCTGTAATAGCCACTATTTGCCGGCGTCAATTGTTTCCATATCCCATATTCAGGTACTGTAGCGTAAACCGCTTTTATAGGTTTATTTGCGTTCTCAACCTTTACCATTATGGTAACCGAATCTCCCACCTTAAGAACCTTAGGCTGGATATCCACATCCAGCGTATATGTTAAGGCTTCCTCCATCTCTACCTCTCCCCCTTTTTTAAAATACCGTATTTAAGCACATCCATCACATTTTCTGTGGAATGCACCGGGTCTATTTCTTCATTGCCTATAAACATTCTGGCCAGATAATTGGTCAGCATCCCCAGTATATTCTGCGACAGCTCATGGGTATTGTGTTCTCTAAATTGCCCTTGAGCTATACCTTTATCTAAAATATTTTTAAATGCTTCCATGAGATCCACATAAACCTGAACCACCGATGGTATGTGCACGTCTATAGTGCTGGGACCAAACCACGTACCCAGCAGAAGTGCTGTCAGCTCTCTGTTTTCCCTGCAAAAAGATAAAAATCTATATATAGCCTTTCTTAGTTTTTCTATATACAATTCATTGTCATCCGATATCACAATGGCATTTTTTATCTTCTGCACGCCTTCATTTATCACGCTTTCAAAAAGTCCTTCCTTGCTCTTGTAGTAATAATATATCATGGGTATAGTAGTAGAAGCCTCATCAGCGATCTGCCTGATAGATGTGCCATCAAAACCTTGTTTCGAAAATAGCTTTAAAGCAGCTTCGTATATATTATTTTTTATATTTTCTTCCATAAACCATCACCCTTAACTTATCGTTAGTTAAATTTTATCATACGTTAAATAGAAAATCAAGAGAAAAATTATACGCACTTACAAAAATAAAAGAACCTCTAATAGGTTCTTTACAAAGCACAAAAAGCACTACGCCGACTCATTTATCAAGTCGCTGGTTTCTGTCAATCAAATCCATAAACGTCTTTGCCATGTCACACCTGCACTTAAAGCCAAAACTTTCAAGGGATTTTTGCAGAGCAAAAAGGGTATATGACACATAATCCACCCTGGCGTTTTCACCCATATGTCCTATGCGCAGCACCTTACCTGCCAGATACCCAAAAGAACCTGCTATCATCACATTGAAACGCTCTAACATATCTTTTCTTAATGCGCTTTCATCGATGCCTTCAGGTACTTCTATTGCCGTCACAGTATTTGAAAAACCGTCTTTTATATAAAGACTGAGACCGGCCTCTCTAACAGCCTTTCTGAGGGCTTCAGCTATTCTCTTATGCCTACTTAAAATATCTCCATCCTCCAATACGTTATCAACAGCCTGGCGCAATCCTATGATATCACTGGCAGGGGGCGTATATGGAAACCACTTTTTCTCATAATAATCCTTCCATAAAAGCAGATTACAGTAAAATGAAGCTATAGGTGTTTTCCTGTTCTCCATGGCATTATAAGCATCATGACTTATGCTCAAAAAGGTAAGCCCAGGCGGCGCTGACAGGCATTTTTGCGAACCACCCAACGCGATGTCAATAGACCATTCATCTACTTTGAGTTCTTCACCACCTATAGCGGACACGCTGTCTACCACTGTCATTATGCCTTTGCTCTTGAGCATAGGACATATGCGGCTTATATCATTTAAAACACCAGAAGGCGTATCACAGTGCACTACAGTGGCGTACTTAAAATTGCCCTGACTTTCTACAAATTTTTCTAGCTCATCTACATCTATCTGCCTTCTCCTATCACCTTTAAAGAATACCACCTGTCCGCCGTATATCTTAACAAAGTCCGCAAAACCTTCTCCAAAAATCCCATTGTCGATTACCAGCACTCTATCACCGGGTTCTGTAAGCGACGCACAGGCTGCTTCCAGCCCCAATATCCCCTCACCGCTTAAAATTCTGACATGATTTTTGGTCTTCAGTAATTGGCCAATTCTATCACAGGTATCACGGTAAAAATCGTAAAATTGAAGATCCAGATCGGGATTGGTAGTCTCTATCGCCCTGGCAAGTCGCACATTTTCTCTTACCTGAGTAGGTCCAGGTGTCATTAAGATAGGTACCTTTATTTTTACCACCCCTTCTATGTATTAAAATACAATAAATTATCTTGATACAATATTCATTGTATCACTATTGATTATACCATCTTCGACTTGTAATTTACAATATTTCATAACATGGCATTTAAGCTGTAAAATTAAGTATCATAATCGGGATTGCATAATAAGTATTCTTGTGAGAAAATTTAAATGGCAATTACTTGATTTTCGGGGTGATACAATGGAAAAAGGGCTTGTCCATATATACACAGGTGATGGAAAAGGCAAGACCACATCAGCCATTGGCTTGGGAATAAGGGCTTTTGGCAGAGGATTTAAAGTCTTGTTGGCCCAGTTTTTAAAGGGCATGGACACTGGGGAGCTGCACGTGTTGAAAAACCTGGGACCCAACTTTGAGGTATACAGGCACAAAAATGTAAAAGGCTTTTTCTGGAACATGAGTGACGAGCAAAAAGCTGAACTCAAAAAGTCGGTCCGTGAAGGCTTTCAACACGTAAAAGAAGAAATAGAAAAGGACAAATGGGACATGGTGATACTGGACGAGATAATGGGAACCATTCACAACCAACTTATCGATACAAGGGAAGTGGTAGAGCTTATTAAAAATAAACCTGATAAACTGGAATTGGTACTGACAGGGAGAAATGCACCCAAAGAACTCATAGAGCTGGCCGACTATGTATCGGAGATCAGCGCCATAAAACACCCTTGGCAACAGGGCATAAAAGCCAGGAAGGGCATTGAGTTTTAAACCTCAAAGCCTTTCTTGGCTTTTAGTTTATATGCTCTTTTAAAAAATGCAAAATATCTTTAGCTTTTGGCGGGCAACCCTTTACACAGTGCGTGAAACCTGCCGTACACACACCTATTCCTATGCCTTCGACTGCCTGGCCTCTAAAGCCCTGCCCGATATACACCTTTTCTTTCAGCCTATCCAGAAGTCCCTGCTCATCCAACCTGGCCAGAGCGTGAATAAGACTTCCGTAACAGGCTGAGCAGGCGTCTTTTTCTATAACCCATTGGGAAAGGTGTTTTACCTTTCTACCACTGTTGGTAAACCTCTTTTGCATCCCTGTATCGCTGTTCAATTCTATTATATTGACCTTGCTCAAATCAGCGCATCCTACCCCTATTTTTTCTGCAATCTTTATGTATTCGATGTCATACGGTTCGTAGCCCATGAGCTCGGCGACATAAGCATCTATAGCTACAGGATCCTTTCCTGCAATTATCCTGTTCATCTCCACAGGGTTACCGCCTTCTTCAAAATCCAGATCCCCTATAAGGCCATCCACGATATTAAAGGAGGGTTTTATCACCTTATTTAAATAAGCAATTGGCCTATGTAGACCTAAAGTATGAAATCGCCGTTTTTCGCTATCGGGTATACACCCCTTCATGTTTTTCAACGCACAGGTGACCCCCGTCTGACAATGGCCTTTCAGCACAGGGAGATTTATAAGATAATCCACTTCCATTGCTTTATCGCATACGTTTATCTTCATATCCCCTGCATCATAGGTTTTGTAGCTATCCCTTTTGGTGTCAAAAAGCTTTACATCGTACTTTTTTGATATGGCATCATATCCGCAAACCTTAAAAGCCCTCTGGGTACTGTCACCTACCCAGGAACCTTCAAGGATGATAATATTATTAAAGCCACAATCTTTTAAATATTCAATAATACCACAAATCATATCAGTAGAGGTGGTGGCCCCCGATTCAGGGGTTTTTGCCACCACCAGATTGGGTTTTAATCCTATTAGCATACCTTTTTCTATTTCTTTCTCTATCTCTACGGCGCGTAAAAGTTTTTTGACCAATTCCTTTCCATTATCGCCATATATAACGTATATATCCTCTTTTTTCATAGAATTTTCACTCCATTGAGCACCACATATGCTCCATCCGCAGAAGCATCTAACATTATCGTCAGTTCACTCAGCCATTTTTCTCTTAAAGAGATTTATAACTTCCACTGGCGTTGGGTCCACACCCCTGTATATAGGCGCGTACAAAGTGACAAAATCACCTAAGTAAACCAGCGAAAACATCCTGGCAAGACGCGACTTACCTGTGGCATACACAAACTCCACATGGCCCATGCGCTCTTTTAAAATATCTGCTGTTATATCCTTTCTCTTTTTGATCTTTGGCGAATCAAGCTCATCATCTCTCAACATGATGAGATAGAACTTCTTGAGAAGATCCTCTGGCATATCCCAGCCTACAGCTTCGTCATGGTGCAGGTTGGGTATTACGTTATAAAAGGCCATGAGTTTGCTGTTCTCGCCAAACTGATTTTTCCATCTCCACGCTACCGAATCATAGTAATCCAGTGAACCGTAAATTAAGGGTATATGGCCGTAGAGACCTATGGCTATCTGCTTGGCATGATTCTGTTCCACCGGTACTTCCGGATTTAATTTCTTATTGAGTTCTGTAAAAAGATTTATGGTCTCCATGATCTCCTCAGTTTTATCCGAAATAAGCCCCAGCTTATGGAGCATTACCAAGAGGGGAACAAAGATATAACCCAGATCCCTCCTGGGATGACCTATATCTGCGGGAACTATAAGGCATGGAACTCCATCGTTTTTGCAATTCTCAGCTAATTTTCCGCCTGCTGTCAGTGCCACCATGTAAGCACCGGTCTTTTTAGCCTGCTCATAAGCGCTTAAAATCTCTTCAGTGTTGCCGGAATGAGATGTAACCAGAACCAATGTGTTTTTATCTACAAAAGCCGGTATATTATAACCCTGATTGATGATGATGGGCTGCTTTAATTCATCAAAGAGATATGATCTTAAAAAGCCTCCTGCAACTGAGGAACCTCCTCCTGTACCCAACAGTATGATCTCGTGGATTTCTCGGTTTAGCGGTGGAAGCTCAAAATTTGCCACCAGGTCAAGACCTTCTTTAAATTGCTTATCGTAATTTTCGGTGGTAATCAATGAACCCATACTATCCAAAGCCCTTATGGCTTTCACATCATTCAAATCTACCATTTATGATCCCTTCCCTTTCTTCAATTTGATATTTATTTTATCTATACAATGACGCCTTGCCAGCACTGGAGCAGAGCCCTATTTTGTGTTTCACTACCTCTGTCACTGCATCCATGGCAGGTGTAAAATACTTTCTCGGGTCGTCCTCTTGGGGCTTTTCTTTGAATACCCGCTTTATAGCATCAGCAAAAGGCATTTTAAGTTCTGTAGCTATGTTTATTTTGTTTATGCCCAATTCTACTGCTTTTATTATGGATTCATCGGGCACACACGATGCACCATGGAGTACCAGAGGCACATCCACTTTGCGCCTTATGGCGCTAAGCCTCTCATAGTCCAGTTTCGGTTCGCCCTTGTAGACCCCGTGGGCTGTGCCTATAGCTATAGCCAGCGAATCAACACCTGTTTTCTCCACAAAATCCACAGCCAGATCAGGGTCTGTGTATAAAGACTTTTCCTCCTCAACGCTCAAGTCGTCTTCCACGCCTGCAACCCTGCCCAACTCCGCTTCAACAGTCACATCCCGCAAATGAGCATATTCTACAGCCTTTTTAACCAATGCCACATTTTCTTCATAAGACAGCATAGAACCGTCCACCATGATAGACGTATAGCCTGCGTCTATACACTTTTTAGCTAATTCCCAATCGGTACAGTGGTCCAGATGTAGCACAACAGGGACACTGGATAATTTCGCTGCAGTGCCTACCAGTGCCACCAGATATTCTATACCAGCATATTTTACGGTGCTCTGAGAAGTCTGTATTATCACAGGAGTGTCCATTTCCACTGCACCTTTGATAACAGCCTTGAGTGTCTCCATATTGTGCACATTAAAAGCAGCAATGGCATAGTTCCCTTTAACCGCATCCTTTAGTATTTTCCTTGATGAAACCAATTCCATTTTTATACCTCCTTAGATTATCCCTTGTCTTTCGAAAGCCAGAGCAGCAGCTCCAATCATACCTGACTCATCGCCCAGCTCTGATCTCACTATTTTTACTATCTGTCTCGGCACTATCATTACTCTCCTGTAAACTTCTTCTCTTAACGGCTTCATAAGCCTTTCTCCTGCCAATGATACGCCGCCGCCTATGATGACCAGTTCAGGATTTACGAGATTTATATAATCAGCCAGGGCTATACCTAAGTACATGGCCGTCTTATTCATCACCTGTATAGCAACCGTATCCCCTTCATCGTAAGCATCCTGTATTATCTTCGAGTTTATTTTAGAAAGGTCGCCACCCACCATTTTAGTCATAATGGAGAAATGGCCTGATTGTATCATAAGCCTTGCCATCCTGGCCTGGCCCGTTCCCGAAGCATACATCTCCACACAGCCCTGATTGCCGCAGTTACATATAAGGCCATCTTTTTCTACCGTAACATGGCCGATCTCGCCTACGCTGTTGGTTACACCCCTTAACAATTTTCCTTCAAAAACCAGGCCTGAACCTATGCCCGTACCCAGTGTGACGCATATAAGGTTGTTAACCCCTTTGCCTGCACCATACTTCCACTCAGCAAGGGTAGCCACCCTTACGTCGTTATCCATAAATGTAGGCAAGCCGTATCTCTCTTTAAAGGGCTTGATGACCTCTACGTTTTTCCACCCCAGATTGCCCGCAAAAAGAGATATTCCTTTTTCTATGTCCATAAGACCAGGTATGCCAAGCCCTATGCCTACCATATCCTCTATCTTCATAGAGGCATCTGCCAGAGCCATGTCTATAGACCTCATTATGTTAGCAATAACATGCTCCGGACCCTTGTCCGCTTCCGTGGGAAGTTTTGCTTTTCCCAGGACTTTTCCAGTCTCGTCAATGACAGCGGTGGCTATATTAGTACCGCCCAAGTCACTTCCTACCGCATATCTCATCATAAATACCCCCTTGTCTTTTTACATATCAAATAAATGACTGAGTATAAGCGCATGTGCTCCTTTTATCGTGGCATCATCTCCCAGGTTGGACATAACCAGCTTACAACCTCTATAGGTATTATCCAGCGCCCTCTGCTTCACCACGTCCTCCAATACCGGTTTTACAATATCCTTTACCTTGATAATATTGCCCCCCAAAACCACCAGTTGAGGGTTAAATAAATTTATGAGATTGGCAATGCCTATACCTAAGTAAATGGATATGCGTTTTATCACGTCAATAGCCAGTTCATCTCCGATATTTGCTGCCCTGTATACATCCTCGATATCCACATCATCCACATCTTTAATAATGCTTTTTTCGCCCAATTTAAGCCTTTTGCTCATGGTTTCACATATGGCTCTTTCCGATGCCATAGCTTCAAGGCAACCATAATTGCCGCAGCTGCATTTAGGTCCATTGACGTCAATGGTGGTATGGCCTATTTCTCCCGAAGAATGGGTTATGCCTGTATAGAGTTTACCATCTACAACGGCGCTGGCCCCGATGCCGTACCCTACTTTTACAGCCAGAAAATTGTCAACGCCCTTAGCTGCCCCATACCACCTTTCGCCCATTGCCATCGCTCTGACGTCATTTTCTACGCATACTTCAATCCCCAGTTCAGCCTTTATGGACTCCAGCAGATTGACATCCCTCCACCCCAGATTAGGAGCATAAAGGGATATTCCCCGTTCAGAATCCACGAGGCCGTGCACGGCAACACCTATGCCTGCTATTTTATCTTCAGGTACACCGGATTGATCCACCATCTGCCGATAAAGCGCAAACAGATTTTTCAACACAGCCTCAGGTGATTTGTCTGACAGCTTTATCCTTTTAGACGCCAATACATTGGTATCCAGATCAGATACATCCAGGCGTAGATGGTTTGAGCTTATATGTGCCAGCACTACATAAAAATACCCCGGGTTGAGCTTTAAAAGCACGGGTTTGCGTCCACCCCGAGATTCACCCATCGTATCCTCAACTATGACGCCATCTTTTATGAGCTTTTTCGTTATATTCGTCACTGTAGGAGGCGTGAGATTTGTATACCTGGCTATGTCTGCCCTAGATATAGCTCCTTTTTCTTTAATAATCCTTATAACCAGAGATTCGTTCATGCCCTTTAAGAGTTTGTAGCTTACAGGAATTAAATTGGCCAAAATTCATCACCATTAAATATATATTCTACACCTTTTCTATTTTTCCTGCTACTTTGTTAATATTTTTTATAAAGTTCTACTGCATATATCCCTCAACGGCCTCATTTCGACTCCGGCTTCTTCGCAATTATATGATTAGTTTATTGCGAAACCCCAAAAGGTTCTAAAATGTTGGGGTTTCGCGTTATCACAAACTTATTTAAGATAATCCATATCTATACCCCTGTTTTTCCTTATATACCTTACAGCCTCTTCCGTAGAATAATTTTGATGTATTAGCAAACTGATAGCCTCTGCTATAGCTCTTGGATCATCGTTGCCAGGATAAAGGACGTTTCTGCCCACCATGGCACCCCTTACATTTTTTCCTGCTCCCAATCCTTTTTCAAACTGTTGTATTGTATCAATAGGCCTACCTGTGGATTCGCCACCTAACATTAGTATGGGAAGGGTAGTCGCTCTTACAACCCTGTCATATCCTTCCACATAGGGTATCTTAAGCCAGATATTGCGAGATGAATCTCCTATAGCCGACGCCACACCTATCACCTTTATCATCTCATCGGCATCCATCTTGACAGGGTATCCTTTATCGGTTTTCTGTACCGGTAAAGCCTCTAAGAACACAGTGAGATTGTATTTATTGCATTTTGTTATAGCCTCAGCACAATAAACCATCGTCCTGCCTGAATATTTTTCATTGGGTTCCAGCCTGAACATCATCTTAGCACCATCCAATTTCATGTCGTGCATGGTTTCAGGAGTATACGCCGTCATCCTGTCATCCATCTCAAATGAATAACCTGCAAGACCCGCTCTGTTCATACAGCCTACTAAGACCTTGCCATCCAAGAAACTCTTTTTTCCCTTCTCCTTCATCATGTAGTTTAATATAAAAAGGTCTTCCATAATATCAGGAGTGGTCATAACTCCATCTACCAACTCAGAGGACATAACCCTCATTATTCTGCTCAGATAGTCCAGCCTATCACCCATTCTGACTGGATCTGAGCCCACATTGGTGACGTGTCTCGCCGGATGATCACAGGCCAAAAGCAATAGCTTTCCGTCCTTTGTCAACTTATCTCTTTGTTTTCTTGACCTAGCTTCGTCTATTATCACATTGGGCTTGTTTACCCTTATATCTGTTATCATGTCAAATATGTGCTCAGGCAAAAACCTCCTGGGAACATATACATATGAGCCAAGAGCATAGTTGACGTCAATCCTGTTTCTCGCCTCGTCAAAATAGGCCTTAGTGATAGATACCAGCGTATCGCTTTGCTCGTCACCATGGGGAGCGACCTCAAAGCCTATCCCTTTTTGATAATTTATTTCATTTAAGACCGTTAGAAACTCCGCTAATAAATCCTTCGAAACTGCTCCATTGGGATAATCAAAACCCACATGGGTATCGCCATAAAGGGGATCATCTTTAACTAACACGCAGTTCCCCACATGCACGTGATTTAAATACGGCGCCAATGTCCTTAAAACCCCAGGAGTTTCCCCATCAAAGGAATTGTCCTTCAATAAGGGCATATGGCTCAGATCGTACATTAAGCCAAAGTCTTCACATCCATAGGTATACCTCAACTCTTCAGCCAGCTCTATAGCTTCCGTTGTTGGCCCTATGAGTTGATTTTTACACCCTTTTTCATCAAGTCTATCAAACATCTCCAGCGTCAATACCAGTGGTTCTACACCCAATTCTTTGGCCTTTTGTGTAGAATACTTGTGCAGCTCTATGATAGAACGTATAAGAGACATTTTGGCTTGCTTTCTCAACTTAAGACCCGCTGATGTTCCTACATCTCTACCACTTACAAAGGCAAATTGCCTGGCTCCAAAGGCATAGGCATCGTCTATGTGCTCAAAAAGCCTATGAACTGCCCGTTTCCTGTCCTCCTCGTTGATACTGGATATATCAGTAGGCGGGATCATGTCATCCTTCCAGCTTAGCTGTACAGGCTGTGCACTATATATCACTTCTTTTCCGCTGGCCTTTAATAGCTCTGCGACCTTTACCTTCAGCACAGGATCTTTCAATGCCGTAACTTCTATGCCGCCGAAATAATTATCCTCTAGTATCTTTTTAAGAGTTGTCATAAGGTAATTCTCATCAGGTTCTCCTCTGAGCACTGAATTGGTATTCCTTGGCCCTGGATAAGCCATATGATAGACGATACTTATCCTGTTATCCATACAAAATTCCCCCTATCCCTCAATAGTTTCTTTGATGCGCTTTAGTCCCTCAATAATGTTTTCTTTTGATGTAGCATAAGAAAGCCTTAAATACTCCTCCTTCTCCCCCACGTTTTTCACCCCAAAAGACGTCCGCGGAAGCACCGCTACATTACCGTTATATAATAGATATTGCTGCAATGCTTTTGAATCCTTCAAGCCCAGGTTGCGACACGCTTCGGTTACATTGGGAAAAACATAAAAAGAACCGTGAGGTTTAAAGCACCTGATTCCTTTTATATTGTTCAATCCCTCTACAATCAAGTCACGCCTCTCTTTAAATTCCCTCACCATCCTGTCCACAGCGTCTTGAGGACCATTTAAGGCTTCTACTCCTGCATACTGGATAAAAGTAGCGGTGCATGACTCACAATTGGTCTCTAGGCGCGCTATCTGTTGGGCTAACTGCGCGTTCACAACTCCATAACCCAGCCTCCAGCCCGTCATGGCATAGGTTTTGGAAAAGCCATCTAACAAAATGGTGCGCTCTTTCATGCCTGGAATAGATGCTATGCTGTAAAACTCGCCGTCGTATACGATCCTGCTGTAGACCTCATCAGACAACACCCATATATCGTTTTCTATAGCGATCTCAGCTATAGCCTCCAGATCTTGTTTTGATAACATTCCCCCTGTGGGGTTTTGAGGTGAATTCAATATAATCAGTTTGGTTTTGTCTGTGATCAGAGATCTCAAATAATCCACATCCACGCTGAAATTTCTTTCTTCCAAAAGCGGCAGCGGAACAGGTTTTGCTCCAACGAAGTTTATAACCGATTCGTAGATGGGAAAACCTGGATTGGGATATATAACCTCTTCCCCCGGATTAACAAGAGCATGAATGGTGTAAAAGATGATAGGCTTTGCTCCTGGCGTTATGACCACCTCGTCAGGAGATACATCAATGCCTCTGGTACGGGAAATATAAGCGGCCACAGCCTCTCTGAGCTCGGGTATACCGGCAGATGGACCGTAATGGGTCTTATTTTCCAGTATAGCCCTGATGCCCGCCTGTTTTATATTTTCAGGCGTATCAAAATCCGGCTCCCCCAGCGCAAAGCTTATTATATGCCTTCCTGCTGCAACTAATTTATTCACTTCAGCCAGAACTTCAAAGGCATTTTCTGTTCCCAGCCTGGACAAACGCTCTGCCATCAGCATTCAAAATCCCCCCTCGTATAATATGATTTGTAATCAACCAAAAAGGTCGACCTTTAACAAGATTAATAAAGATCTTTGATATTTAAATATTGTTTCTTTAAATTTCACCATGATTAAATCTATCAAGTGCCACTTGATACTTATGCATACATCGCATAGCTACTACCCATGTTTGGGAAGATGGGTTGTCAAGCCCGAACGCAGTGAGTTCATTTTAGGCTTGACTTACTCATCGACCAAACATATAATCCTCTCTGCGATGTATGCTCGATTGCTGCATTTTGTATTGTAGTACACGTATTCCCTCTTTCTTCTTCAGG
>NZ_FQVH01000030.1 GCF_900129075.1 Caldanaerobius fijiensis DSM 17918 | reverse complement strand
TATCTTGTAGAAGCAGCCAATTGCGTAAGGATACACGCAAAAGAGTATGCTGATTTTTACTGCAAGAAGTACAATGAGGTTACCAAACACCAGCATAAGAGAGCCCTCGTCTTAACGGCACGTAAGCTTGTGAGACTGGTCTTTGCCTTGCTGAGCAAAGGCCAAATCTACCAACCGGGAGGTAATGGATAGATTTAGCAAATACATTTAACTGAATATCAGCTAAGTTTCCTTCCATTATTATCCAATATATGGTGGGTTTATTAAGTGTTGTCTTTTTTAGAGTTTTTGAGGCCTTTATTTTTCAAGGTTCCAAAAAATACCACTTGACATTACACCGCTTGTCTTGAATTTTTTGAAATTATCTATAAATCTTGCTGCTAGTTTTTTGGTTTGATCATCGTAAGCATTTTTGTCGGCCCATGTATTTCTGGGATTTAATAAGTCAGCAGGTACATCAGGACAGGTGGTGGGTATCATCAGGTTGAGCACAGGTAGTTTTACATATTCCACGTTGTTTAATTGTCCTGTTAGTGCTGCTGATATCATGGCTCGCGTATATTTTAGTTTTATTCTCTGACCCACACCATAAGGGCCTCCCGTCCAGCCCGTATTAACAAGCCATACATCTGGATTATATTTTTCTATTCTTTCGCCCAATAACTCTGCATACCTGATAGGCATCAACGGGAGGAAAGGTGCGCCAAAACAGGTAGAGAACGTGGCCTGAGGTTCTGTTATACCCCTTTCAGTGCCCGCCAGTTTGCTGGTATACCCCGATAGGAAGTAGTACATGGCCTGCTCTTTTGTGAGTTTGGATATAGGTGGAAGGACACCAAAAGCATCTGCAGTAAGAAATACTATGTTTTTTGGAACACCTCCTATGCTGGGTATGACGGCATTGGGTATATGATAGAGTGGATAAGCTGCTCTTGTGTTTTCAGTGTATCTGCTATCGTTAAAATCGCAATTTCTGTTTTCATCCACGACGACATTTTCCAGAACCGCGCCGAATTTAATAGCATTCCAAATCTGTGGTTCAGATTCTTGAGAAAGGTTGATGCACTTGGCGTAGCAACCTCCTTCAAAGTTAAATACACCGTTATCAGACCATCCATGCTCGTCGTCTCCTATCAAAAAGCGATCGGGATCTGCAGAGAGAGTGGTCTTACCTGTTCCAGATAATCCAAAGAATAGCGCAACATCTCCGTCTTTTCCTATATTAGCAGAACAGTGCATAGGGAGAACGCCTCTGTGGGGTAATATATAGTTCATGACAGAAAATACGGATTTTTTAATTTCGCCGCAATATGACGTGCCACCTATTATTATCGTTTTTTTAACGTAATTTACAAGTATAAAGGCTTCGGAATGAGTACCATCTAATTCAGGAGATGCGTGGAACCCCGGCGCAGCGATGACGGTATAATCGGGTTCAAAGTTTTCAAGTTCTTTAGTTGAAGGGTTAATAAATAGCTGATGTGAGAAAAGATTTTGAGATGCTAGCTCATTTATTATTCGTACTTTTAATCGATATTCAGGATCTGCACCTACATAGCCGTCAAAGATGAATAAATCACGATTTTGCAAATATGCCAACAGTTTTTCATATAGGTGTTCATATCTTTCAGGAGAGATAGGCTTGTTTACATTGCCCCAGTTTATTTCATCGTGGATTTCAGGATAATCTACGATAAATTTATCATCAGGTGAACGACCGGTATATTTTCCTGTCAAAATATTTAGTGCTCCTGTATTGGTTAATATGCCTTCATTTCGACTTAATGCCATTTCTACAAGGGTAGCAGCCGGTAGATTCCTGTATATCTTTCCTGTATTAATCATATCAGGCAGATTTAACATTTAAAGCCCCCCTTTGTTTTTTATTTGTCTAACATTATACTACTATTTTTTTACGAGTTCAAATCGGCAAACGTTTATTCAGTATAAAATTTAAAAAAATAAGAAAAAATTTTAAATAGACTTTTTGTGTGGAGGTGTTTGTTATGCTGGTGGTGTTTATGCGGGCGCTTATCTTATACACCGTGGTGGTAATAGTTATGAGAATTATGGGGAAACAGCAGGTTGCTCAGTTGCAGCCTTATGAGCTTGCGGTGGCTTTAATGATTGCAGATCTTGGGGCTGTACCTATGCAGAATACCGGAATACCGTTGATAACAGGTATTGTACCAATTTTAACGCTTTTGATGGCGCAGGTCTTGATTTCGTATTTATCGCTAAAAAGCGAATTGGTAAGAAAGCTGGTTTGTGGTACCCCAAGTATTTTGATAAGTAAAGGCAAAATCAACGAGAAAGAATTGTTTAAAGAAAGGTACAATGTCAATGATCTTTTAGAACAGCTCCGGTCTATGGGTTATTATAACATAGCGGATGTAGAGTTTGCTATATTGGAAACCAACGGGACACTTAGCGTTATTCCTAAAAGCGATAAAAGGCCTATGAATCCCAATGATTTAAATTTAAAGCCACAGTATGAAGGGTTGCCTGTACCTGTGATCATTGACGGCAATGTAAATGAAGCCAACATGAAAGAGGTTAATATAGACATGGACTGGCTTAAATCGCAGCTGGCTTTATTTGATGTAAAAAGCATTGATGAAGTACTTTTGGCAAGCGTGGATGCTCAGAAAAAACTTTATGTAACCAAGAAGAAGGATAGGTGATATCATGAGACATATATTGATTGTAATGCTTGTGTTTGCTTTAATAGTGGTTGGAGATATTTCAGCATATAAATATCTTTACACAACATCTACTTCTTTGAATGCTGAGGCTGCATCCATGTCTGATTATGTTGAGAAAGAAAAATGGAGTAGTGCCATAAATTCGGCGAAGGCGTTAAAGAAAAACTGGGACAAAAGGAAATTTATATGGAGTATTCTTATAGACCACAAAGAAATTGATGATATAGAAAGAGGTATGACGAGGGCTGAAAATTACATAAAGGCAAAAAATAAACCTATGGCGCTTGCAGAAGTCAGGACATTAGAAAGGATAATAAAACATATACCTGATAATCAGTTGTTCAGTATAGAAAATATACTGTAAAATGGGTTGCACTTTTATATGAAATAATATAAAATATAGATGTAGACTGTTAGATAACATGTGGTATCATTTTTATAATGGCGGGTCCAGATTAGTCCAAAGGAGTATAATTGATGAATGACATCATAACAATTCAGAAAAAGATTGTCCCGGAATTAGTTGAGTTATTGGGAAAGAGATATTCTATATTAAAATGTATATATTACAATCAGCCTGTGGGGAGAAGGATGCTTTCGGATTTACTTAAAATCGGTGAGAGGACAATAAGGACAGAGGTATACTTGTTAAAAGAACAGGGGCTTATCGATGTAAATCCTCAGGGCATGTCGGTAACCGCAGAGGGAGAAAGTTTGCTAGAAGGCCTTAAAGACTTTATACATGAGCTTAAGGGTTTAAATGAAATTGAGAATGTGTTAAAGCGCCAGCTAAACCTTAAAGATGTGGTGGTTACTCCGGGGAATATAGACGAGGATTACATATTTATTAAAGATCTGGGTAAAGCAGCTGCTGAATTTTTAAAAAAGAACCTGCGGGATGATCTTATTATCGCCATAACAGGTGGCTCGACTGTTGCAGAGCTGGCCAATGCCATAGAGAGTACAGCTCGATATAACAATATTACAGTGGTGCCTGCAAGAGGAGGATTTGGTAGAGACGTAGAAAAGCAGGCTAATACTATTGCAGCCAATCTGGCAAAAAAATTGCATGGAAACTATAAATTACTTCATATTCCCGATAATATAGGTAAATCGGCTTTGGATAGTATGCTTAATGAACCTGATATTAAAAATGTAATAGATATAATCAAAAAAGCTGACATTCTAATATACGGTATTGGAAGAGCAGATGAGATGGTAAAAAGGAGAAATCTTTCTGATGAGGAGATTAGCCAGATCTTAAATAAGGGTGCGGTTGCAGAAGCTTTTGGTTATTATTTTGATAGAAATGGGGATATTGTATATGTGACCACAAGTGTATGTTTAACCATACAGGATATAGAACACATACCTTGTGTTATGGCTATGGCCGGTGGCAGCAGGAAAGCCGAAGCTATTCTCGCCACATGTAAAGCTGGGCATTTGGATGTGCTCATAACAGACGAAGGAGCAGCTAATAAAATGATGGAATTACTTGAAGTTAAACACCTCAATGGTGTTTAATATAAAATTTTGTACATAGGAGGTTATATTATGACGGTTAGAGTGGGTATTAACGGCTTTGGAAGAATAGGAAGAAATGCTTTCAAGGCGGCGTTGGAAAAAGGCAGTGATATAGAATTTGTAGCGGTTAATGATTTAACAGATCCAGCTACATTAGCACATCTTTTAAAATATGATTCTCTTTTTGGAAGGTTTAAAGGCACAGTTGAAGCTACCGAAAATTCAATGATAGTGAATGGCAAAGAGATCAAAATCCTGAAAGAAACAGATCCCGCTAAGTTACCATGGGGTGATTTGGGCGTAGATATTGTAATTGAGTCAACCGGTAGATTTACAAAGAGAGAGGATGCCGCAAAGCATCTGCAGGGTGGTGCCAAGAAGGTTATCATTTCTGCTCCTGCAAAGAATGAAGATATAACCATCGTTATGGGCGTCAACGAGGATAAATATGATCCTGCTAATCATCATATCATTTCTAATGCTTCATGTACGACCAATTGCCTGGCTCCTGTAGCTAAGGTATTGGATGACAACTTCGGTATTGTAAGAGGCATGATGACCACGGTTCACTCATATACCAATGATCAAAGAATACTCGACTTGCCTCACAGCGACTTGAGGAGAGCTCGTGCAGCGGCTGAATCTATTATTCCGACTACAACAGGTGCTGCTAAAGCAGTTGCTCTTGTATTGCCTCATCTCAAAGGTAAATTAAATGGCATGGCCATGAGGGTTCCTACGCCGACGGTTTCAATAACAGACTTTGTGGCAGAACTTAACAAGGATGTAACAGTAGAGGAAGTAAACGGTGCATTGAAGGCTGCAGCAGAAGGGCCGATGAAGGGCATACTGGCTTACTGCGAGGAGCCATTGGTATCAGTCGACTTCAGAGGGGATTCTCATTCTTCAATAGTCGATGCTTTATCAACAATGGTGATCGAAGGCAACATGGTAAAGGTTGTCGCATGGTACGACAACGAGTGGGGTTACTCCAATAGGGTAATAGATCTTGTAGAATATATTGCCAGCAAAGGCCTATAATGTGATTTTAGGTCCGGTCTAATAGGCCGGACTGCATTATTGATAAGGGAGGTTCTGATTATGAATAAGAAAACCATTGAGGATATTGATGTGACGGGTAAAAGGGTTCTTGTAAGGGTAGACTTTAATGTACCTATGGACGAGAATAAAAATATTACAGATGATACGAGAATAAGGGCTGCTCTTCCTACTATAGAGTATCTTATCAATAAAAATGCCAAGGTTATTTTAGTGTCGCATTTAGGTAGACCAAAAGGACAATTTAACGAAAAATATAGTTTAAAACCTGTGGCGGCCAGGTTATCCCAGCTTTTGGGCAAAGATGTTATAATGGCTAATGATGTAATCGGCGAAGATGCCAAGGCCAAAGCGGCTGCTTTACAGAATGGCCAGGTATTACTTCTGGAAAATGTGAGATTCCACGCGGAAGAGGAAAAAAATGATCCGGACTTTTCTAAGCAGTTAGCATCACTGGCAGAAGTATATGTAAATGATGCTTTTGGTACGGCTCATAGAGCCCATGCGTCTACTGCCGGGGTAGCTGATTATCTGCCTGCTGTAGCTGGTTATTTGATAAAGAAAGAGCTGGATGTCATGGGCAAGGCTCTGGAAGATCCAGAAAGGCCATTTGTTGCCATATTAGGTGGTGCTAAGGTCTCTGATAAGATCGGCGTTATAACAAATCTCTTAGATAAAGTGGATACCTTAATAATCGGCGGCGCTATGTGTTTTACGTTCTTTAAAGCAAAAGGATATGAAGTTGGTAAATCACTGGTAGAGGAAGATAAGGTAGAACTTGCTAAAGATATGATGAAACAGGCTGAGAGCAAAGGCGTGAAGTTCCTTTTGCCAGTAGATGTGGTAGTTGCCAGGGAGTTTAAGGCCGATGCCGAACACTGGACGGTGGACAGCGATAAAATTCCTTCAGATGTTATGGGCCTTGATATAGGGCAAAAGACCATAGACCTTTTCTCAAAAGAGATTATAAGCGCGAAAACCGTGGTATGGAATGGACCTATGGGCGTTTTTGAGATGCCGGCGTTTGCTGTTGGAACTAAAGCGATAGCTGAAGCTATGAGCAAGTGCAGTGGAACCACTATTATCGGTGGTGGAGATTCGGCGGCGGCTGTAGAGCAACTGGGATACGCTGATAAGATGACACATATATCCACTGGAGGTGGAGCATCATTAGAATTCCTGGAGGGTAAAGAACTTCCCGGTGTTGCTGTACTACAGGATAAGTAAGGGGTGGTAATATGCGGAAGTCAATTATAGCAGGCAATTGGAAGATGAATAAGACACCGGACGAAGCTGTGAAGCTGGTTAATGAATTAAAACCATTAATAGCAGATGCGGATGCAGAAGTGGTTATATGCCCGCCTTTTGTCTGCTTACCGGCAGTAGCTGAAGCTATAAAAGGTACAAATATGAAACTTGGTGCGCAGAATATGCACTGGGAAGAAAGTGGTGCTTATACAGGAGAGGTATCTCCTGTTATGCTGAAAGCACTGGGTGTGGAATATGTCATAATAGGTCACTCTGAGCGCAGGCAATATTTTGCTGAAACTGATGAGACTGTGAACAAAAAGGTTATTTCGGCTTTTGAACATGGATTGAAGCCCATTGTCTGTGTGGGAGAGACCTTGGAGCAGAGAGAAAGAGGAGTTACATTTAATCTCGTGAAAACTCAGACATTTAAAGCCTTTGAAGGTATAAAATCTGCTGATATGGAAAATGCGGTTATTGCTTATGAGCCTATATGGGCTATAGGAACAGGTAGAAATGCCACAGCTGATGATGCCAATGAGGTTATAGTAGCCATTCGAAATACTGTGAAAGAGATGTTTGGCAACGACGTGGCGTCAAAGGTCAGAATCCAGTATGGCGGCAGCGTAAAACCTGATAATATAAAAGATTTCATGAATATGGACGATATTGATGGGGCATTGGTAGGTGGAGCCAGCTTAACAGCAGATTCATTTGCAAAAATTGTAAAATATTGAGGTGGATATGATGTTAGTTACGTTAGTGGTAATGGATGGATATGGTATAAACAAAAATTTAAAAGGGAATGCTATAGCCAATGCCCATACTCCAAATCTTGATAGATTTTATAAAGAATATCCCAACACCACTTTGAAGAGTAGTGGCATGGCTGTTGGCTTGCCTGAAGGACAGATGGGCAATTCAGAAGTTGGACATCTCAATATAGGGGCAGGAAGGGTTGTATATCAGGAGTTTGCCAGGATAAGCAAATCCATTGAAGACGGGGATTTCTATACCAATGAGGTGTTGGTAGAGGCAGTAGACAATGCCATAAAACATAACAGCGCGTTACATATCATGGGCCTATTGTCTGATGGCGGAGTACACAGCCACATAACCCACCTTTATGCGCTTTTGAAGCTGGCTAAAGATAAAGGGCTTGACAGGGTATATGTTCATGCCTTTTTAGATGGAAGAGATGTTCCACCGGCTTGTGCCAACGAATACATAACGGCATTAGAGAAAAAGATGGCAGAACTTGGGGTGGGCAGGATAGCCACAGTTGAGGGAAGATATTACGCTATGGATAGGGACAAGCGCTGGGAAAGGGTAAAGCTGGCCTACGATGCTATCGTAGATGGCATAGGCATTCAGGTAAACAGCGCTGTAGAAGCTGTCAATAAGGCCTATGAAAGAGGAGAAACCGATGAGTTTGTAAAGCCCTCTGTGGTTATGGATGGTGACAAACCGACAGCGACTGTAAGCCCCAATGATTCTATTGTATTTTTCAATTTCAGACCTGATAGGGCAAGGCAGCTAACCAGGAGTTTTATATATGAGGATTTTGACAGTTTTGAGCGCAGAAGAGGGTATATACCTGTATATTTTGTGACAATGACTCAGTACGACGAGACCTTTGGCGATCTGGTGCATGTTGCTTTTGAACCCATAAAGAAGATGGAGAACACCCTTGGCGAGTATTTGAGTAAGAATGGCATAAAACAGTTAAGGATAGCTGAGACTGAAAAATATGCTCATGTAACGTTTTTCTTCAATGGAGGCATTGAAGAGCCTAATGAGAATGAAGATAGAGTGCTCATTCCATCACCCAAAGTACCTACTTACGACCTAAAACCTGAGATGAGTGCCTACGAGGTTACTGATGAACTCGTTAAGAGGATAAAATCTAAAGAATATCAGTTTATACTGGTTAATTATGCCAATTGCGATATGGTCGGGCATACGGGAGTTTATGAGGCAGCGGTAAAAGCCATTGAAGCGGTTGATCAATGTTTGGGCCGGGTGGTGGATGCCGTCAGAGAGCAAAACGGCGTTGTGTTTATAACTGCGGATCACGGCAATGCAGAACAGATGATAGATTATGAAACAGGAGAGCCTATGACAGCTCATACCACCAATGTTGTTCCATTTATAGCAATAGGGGTAGGAGATGTTAAGTTAAGAGAAGGTGGTAAGCTGGCGGATATTGCGCCAACGGTTTTAGACGTTATGGGCCTTGCAAAACCTAAAGAGATGACAGGTGAAAGCCTTATAATAAAATGATAAAAAATAATGAAAGGAGAATGTGCGATGTCAACAATAGTAGATATTCATGCAAGAGAAATACTGGATTCAAGAGGAAATCCAACAGTAGAAGTGGAGGTTGAGCTGGACTCTGGTGTTATAGGAAGGGCTGCTGTGCCATCAGGGGCATCCACAGGCGCTTTTGAAGCCATTGAATTGAGAGACAACGACAAGGGGCGATACAATGGCAAAGGCGTATTGACAGCCGTAAAGAACGTAAATGAAGTGATCGCACCGGAGATCATCGGGCTTGACGCTACAGATCAAGTGAGAATAGATAAGACCATGTTGGCATTGGATGGGACGAAAAATAAAGGAAAATTAGGCGCTAATGCCATATTAGGTGTATCACTGGCCGTAGCGCGGGCTGCTGCAGAGGAAGCTGGCCTGCCACTGTTCCAGTATTTAGGTGGTGTAAATGCCAAGCAGATGCCTGTGCCGATGCTCAATATATTAAATGGCGGCAAGCACGCTGACAACAACGTCGATATACAGGAATTTATGATTATGGCTGTTGGGGCAACATCCTTCAGTGAGTGCTTGAGGATGAGCGCAGAAGTCTTCCACAGCTTAAAATCAGTCCTCAGTTCAAAAGGTTTAAATACTGCTGTGGGCGACGAAGGTGGTTTTGCACCCAACTTGAAGTCCAATGAAGAGGCTTTAGAAGTACTAGTAGAGGCTATAAAAAAAGCCGGTTATGTTCCCGGAAAAGATGTGTGCCTTGCTATAGATGTAGCTTCTACTGAGCTATACAAAGATGACGGGCTGTATCATTTTGAGGGTGAAGGTGTGGTTAGATCTGCTTCTGAACTGATTTCATACTATGAAGAGCTGGTTTCAAAGTATCCTATTATATCCATTGAAGACGGTTGCGCAGAAGAGGATTGGGACGGTTGGAAGCTCCTTACGGAGAGACTTGGCAAGAAGGTACAGCTGGTAGGTGACGATCTATTTGTTACCAACACAGAGAGGCTTGAGAAGGGTATAAAGATGGGAGTTGCCAACTCCATACTTATAAAGGTAAATCAGATTGGCACACTGACAGAAACCCTTGATGCCATCGAGATGGCCAAGAGAGCAGGTTATACTGCCGTTGTTTCTCACAGGTCTGGTGAGACCGAAGATACAACCATAGCAGATCTGGTGGTAGCTGTCAATGCAGGTCAGATTAAGACGGGTGCTCCTTCGAGAACAGAGAGGGTTGCAAAATACAACCAGCTGTTGAGAATAGAGGAGCTCCTAGGTGATACTGCTCAATTCAAAGGTATGGGCGTATTCTATAATTTAATGAAATAAAATAATATTACCATAATTGTGTATAGAAGATGGGTTGATAACCCATCTTTCTATATTTTAAACTCTCTAAACCCTCTTGTTATTAAACTGTTTCGGAGACAACCTATTTTAAGAAATATTGTAAATTACGAATTGAGGTTCAAACAAATATAATTGAAATAGGCATTATTATATGGTAAAATACCTCTATAGGAGGGAAATGCGTTGAGAATTTTAGTGAGTGTTATTCATGTAATTGTATCGCTTGTCATGATAGCCAGTATACTTATGCAGTCCAGTAAGGCAGCTGGATTGTCAGGCGCTATTGGAGGTGGCGCTGAAACATTCTTTGGTAAAAACAAAGGGAGGACAATGGATGCTCTGTTTGCCAAGATAACTGAGGTGAGCGCGGCCATATTTATTGTGACATCGGTTCTTTTATCGCTTTTAATAAAGTAGCAGGTGAAAAGTAGTATTTTTTATATACTACTTTTTTGTTTATATTATGATATAAAAGACAGGAGAAAGGAGCATACTTATGAATAGAGAAGAAGCCTTAGCTTACGTAAAAGAATACGTAAAATCAGAGAATCTTATCAATCATATGTTGAGTGTCGAAGCTATAATGAGAGGTCTAGCAAAAAGGCTAGGACAGGATGAGGAAAAGTGGGCGTTAACTGGTCTGTTGCACGATATCGACTATGAGATGACAGGAGATAAACCAGAAGAGCACAGCATCGTTGGAGCAAAGATGTTGGAAGACAGAGGGCTTGACCCTGAGATTGTATACGCCGTTAAGGTGCATAACGAAATCCACGGTTTGCCAAGGAATACGCTTCTTGATAAAGCATTGTTTGCGGCTGATCCTCTATCGGGTTTGATTACAGCAGTGGCGTATGTTATTCCATCTAAAAAGTTGGAAGATGTTCAGCTAAAATCGCTTAAAAAGAAGTTTAAGGATAAAGCTTTTGCCAGAGGTGCTGATAGGGATCAGATAAAAACATGTGAGGAGATAGGGTTAACCCTTGACGAGTTTCTTGAGATCTCGCTGGAAGAGATGAAAAAGATAGCTGATCAAATCGGCTTATAGCGGAGGCATAGTCTATGATAAAAGATGAGATATTGAATTTTATGCGCGAGAAAGCGTATAGTCCCATGACTACCGAACAGTTGATGAAGGCGTTTGGTATAGATATTTCTCAATATAGTGAATTTCAAAGCCTGCTCAATGAAATGGAGTATAATGGGGATATAATAAGGACAAAGAAAGGGAAATATGGTGTACCTGAGCGCATGGATATGGCCGTGGGTATTATTGAATGCAATAAAAAAGGGTTTGGTTTCCTGAGAGTAGAGGATGGTGAGGATATATTTATACCTGCGGAGGACATAAATGGCGCTATGAACGGGGACAAAGTCATAGTGAGGATAACCCGCCGGGCTGGCGAGGGGACAAAAAGGGAAGGGACAGTTGTAAATATCTTAGAGAGGGCCAATAAAGAAATCGTAGGCACATTGGATATGTCTAAGAATTTTGGCTTTGTGATTCCCGATGACCAGCGGTTAACGCAAGATATATATATCGCCAGAGAAGGTATGAACGGAGCCAAAGATGGACAGAAAGTCGTCGTAAGAATTACCCGGTGGCCTGAACCCAGGAGAAACCCTGAAGGAGTCATAGTTGATATACTCGGTGATAGAGATGATCCTGAGGCTAACATTTTGGCGATAATAAAGCAACATGATCTTCCACAAGATTTTCCCAACAAAGTTAAGAAGGAAGCCGCGGCGATAGAACAGAGTATAAGTATTGAGGAGATAGCTAGGCGAAAAGATCTAAGGGGAATTAAGACGGTTACCATAGACGGCGAAGATGCCAAAGATCTGGACGATGCTGTGTCTATAAAAAAGCTTGCAGATGGCAACTATGAGTTATACGTTCATATCGCTGATGTGAGCAATTATGTAAAGGAAGGTTCTGCACTTGATAAAGAGGCATACAAAAGGGGATGCAGCGTTTACCTTGGCGATAGGGTTATACCTATGCTTCCCAGGGAACTTTCCAATGGCATATGCAGCTTAAATCCTAAAGAAGATAGATTGACATTGACAGTACAGATGGTTATAAACAAAAAAGGCGAGGTCGTATTCCACGATATCTTTGAAAGTGTTATAAATAGCGATGAAAGAATGACTTATACCAATGTCTACAGGATTCTTGAAGAAAATGATGAGGAACTTAAAAAACGATATGATTATCTGGTAGATGACTTTCAGATTATGAAAGAATTGGCTTTAATCCTCATGGAAAAAAGGAAAAATAGAGGAAGCATAGATTTTGATATACCTGAAGCAAAAATTGTATTAGGAGAACTTGGAGATATCTTAGATATAGGGGTTAGGGAAAGAAATATAGCTCACAGGATAATAGAGGAATTTATGCTGGTGTGTAATGAGACTGTAGCAGAGCACATGTTCTGGCTTAATTCTCCTTTTATTTACAGGGTTCATGAAGAACCGAATAGCAGCGATATCCTGGAGCTAAACGCATTTCTTCACAATCTAGGTTATCATATAAAGGGCGCTGGCAGTCAGGTGCATCCAAGGGCTATACAGGAACTTTTGGACAGCGTAAAGGGTAAAAAGGAAGAAAAGCTGGTGAATACTCTTGCATTGAGGTCTATGAAAAGAGCCAGGTATTCCGATCAGTGTCTCGGTCACTTCAGCCTTGCGGTAAAGTATTATACGCATTTCACTTCACCTATAAGGCGCTATCCAGACCTTACAATCCACAGGATTATAAAAGACAGCATTAACGGGCGACTGGATGATGAGAGAATGGCCCACTATAACAGGATATTAGCAGATATCGCTGAACAATCTTCTGTAAGGGAGCGGGTGGCTGAGGAAGCAGAGAGAGATGTAGAAGAATTGAGACAGGTACAGTATATGACGCAGCATATAGGAGAGCAATTCGAAGGTATTATATCGGGTGTCACATCTTTTGGGCTGTTTGTGGAACTGGATAACCTGGTGGAAGGTCTTGTCCATATAAACAACATGGTCGACGATTATTACCATTTTGATGATAAAAATCATTGCCTTGTTGGCGAGCATACTAATAAGGTTTATAGGCTGGGTGATGTAGTGAAAGTTGAGCTGGTTGGAGCTGATGTGACCAGGCGAGAAATCGACTTCTTATTGGTTGAGTAGTGGAATAAAATCAGAAATTCGTACCATAATATCATTTGAGGTGATATTTTGATAGGCTTTGATATAAGAAGAGAGAATAAATGTCCCCGATGTTCTGGTACGATATTTAAGGTCTATAGAGGAGATTTAGAAGAACCTATAATGACCATTTGTAGATTTTGTAGGTTAAGGCATGAAACATTTAAAGACGGTAAAAAAGCAACTTCATTATAACAATAATGTAGTTGCTTTTTTTATTGAACAAAATTTTTTGAAATGTTAAAATAAGTAAAAGAGGGGGAGGTAAACAATATGGCTCGAAAAGTAACAACGTTTTACAGGATATTTTTTTCGTATTTAATTATTTTAATTATACCTATATCAATAATAGGTACGATCAATTATATAAGAATCTCGAATATTGTGGAAAACACTGTTAAACGTGAAAGTTTGACTATGTTAAGGCAAGCCGCTGATATCATAGACGTTAGGGCAAAAGAATTGGATAAGCTGTCTTTTGAATTGTCATCAAACCCCAGAATAAGGAATTTTCTATATGAGACAGGTCCAATAGATGTGAATACCCGTTTATTGATAATAGATATTATCAGGGATTTGGCCATATATAGAGCTCCTAATGGTTTTATAGATGATATTTTTATTTATTCAAAAAAGAATGGCATGGTTGTATCAAGTAGCGGTATGTATACGCTGGATATGTTTTACGATGTCATGTATAAATATAAAGATGCGTCGTATGAAGAGTGGAAATATTTATTAGATCAATATCATTATAGGTATTATGTGCCTTCGAAAATCGTGACTAATGATAACAAAACAAGTAAAGAAGTTACATATCTTCAGACACTGCCACAGGATGAGACAAATGTAATAGGTACTTTAATTATTTTTATAGATGACGATCAATACTCTTCAATAATGTCTAAACTGGTAAAAGATAGTAGAGGCTATTACTATATATTGGATTCTAACGGTGATGTTATAACGACAAATGATAAGAAAGAGCTTTACTTAAAAATGGTAAAAAATAACAGATCAACACAAGATGATTTTCAAAGTATTAAATATGATAACAATACTTTAGTAGTTTCGCATGTGACGTCAGCGTATAATAAATGGAGGTATATAACTATTATTCCATTGGACATTTTTATGGGACAGGTGAAAGGTGTAAAAAAATTTACGATAGGTTTAGTATTAACTTGTATAGTTATTGGCCTTATTATATCGTATTATGTTGCCAATAAAAATTATAAACCTTTAAAAGAAATACTATCTTACATAAATAGAGATAGATTGAGCGTATTATATGATGATAAATATGATGATTATAAAGTTATCTATAATGTTATACGGAAATCATACAATGAGATAGCTGCTTATGAAGAAGAAATAAAAAAATACAAGCCCGTATTTAAACAGGATTTACTTATGAGATTATTAAACGGATCTATTTTAGATGTACCTTTGGAAGAGTTGTCAAAAAATATAGATATCGACTTGGATTTTGATTTATTTGCAGTAATTTTAATACACATTGATTTTAAAAAAGGGTATTCGCATAGTACTGAGGTAGAAATGGGATTATTCAGACTTACGGCTATGAAAAGTATAGAGGATATAATTAAACGTATAGGTGCTGGTTATTTACTGGAGTTGAATGGTGGGTTAATAGCAATAATTTTTACACGAAATGGTAATATAGAGATGTGTAGAAAAGATTTATTAAGCCTTTCTAATGAAATTAAAGAGTATTTAGAAGCAAAGCTACGTTTGAAAATAAATATAGGTATAGGGAAAATATATTCTGATTACAAAGATATAGCAAGATCCTATGAAGAAGCCAAAGAAGCGTTAGATTATGCAGTAATGAGAGAAAATGATATTTTGTTTTATGAAAATATAGATGTAGAAAACGATATTTATGATTTCACTATACAAAAAGAAATACAGTTGGCTAACTGTATAAAAGCTGGAGATGAAGCCCGTGCCGTGCAGATAATAGATGAATTGTATAGAGAAAATATTTGTGAAAGGCACTTATCTTTAGGGATGATGAAGTATTTTGTTTACGATGTTTATAGTACTACTTTAAAAATAGCACATGAAATTGAAATCTCAGGTATATGTGATATTTTTAAGGAGCATCGTAATTTTTTGATGTTTAACAGCATAAGAGCTTCGATAGAAGAAATAAAAGCACTAGTAAGAAGTATTTGTCATATTGTAAATGAGCACAAAAAACGTAATAATAGGCTTATTGAGGATATAGTTAATTTTATCGATAATAATTATACAAATAAAGAAATAAGCCTTGATATGGTAGCTGAGCAATTTGATATATCTAGTCAGTATCTAAGTCGCTTTTTTAAGGAACATATGGGTTTTAATTATATTGACTATTTGAATAAAAAAAGAATTGAAAAGGCAAAAGAACTTTTGTTAAATAGCAATATGAAAATTAAGGAAATAGCTTGTAAAACAGGTTTTGATAATGCAAATACGTTTATAAAAGTTTTTAGAAAATATGAAGGTATTACTCCAGGACAATTTAGAGCAAATTGATAATATAAATTTTTTATTCACAGGAAATCGTTTTTGACAACATTAAATTTGTGATATAAATGTGAAAAAATGTTGATTTACAGTGGATTATTAGGATAATATAATTTAAATTGCAACAAAAAACAACAAGATAACAATGCTGTTTGTGTTAGGAGGTGTTGTATTATAGTAATACTATAGTGATTTTTATAACAAGGAGAGGAGGCATTTGATGGAGGCAAAGGTTTCTACAACGAGGCGGCCAGTTGTACTTGAAGATCGCCTGAAATTTCTTAAAAAGCAATGGTACAAAAATAAATATGTGTATTTGATGTTACTACCGGTACTGGCATATTTTGTTATATTTAATTATGGGCCTATGTACGGAGCAATAATTGCATTTAAAAACTTTAGTCCAGCAAAAGGTATATTGGGAAGCCCATGGGCTGGTTTCAGTCATTTTAATCAATTTTTTCACAGCTACTATTTTTGGAGGCTGCTCAGGAATACGATTTTGCTCAATGTCTATGACATAATTTTTAATTTTCCTGCACCGATTATTTTGGCATTGCTTTTAAATGAGGTAAAAAATCAGGTGTACAAGCGTACAGTTCAGACAATAAGTTATTTGCCACATTTCATTTCAATAGTTGTGGTTGCAGGTATGATACTAGAATTTACTGCAAGAGATGGCCTTATAAACAACATTCTTGCTATGCTTGGTTTACAGAGGATACCTTTTATGACTATGGCCCGATGGTTCAGGACGATATACGTGGGATCAAATATATGGCAAGGTGTCGGGTGGAGTTCCATAATTTATTTAGCAGCTTTGTCAAATATAGATCCACAGTTATATGAAGCAGCTAAGATAGACGGTGCTGGAAGATGGAAGCAGATGATACATGTTACATTACCTGGAATATTGCCTACTATTGTTATAATGCTCATATTGAGGTTTGGTTCAATAATGTCAGCAGATTTCCAGAAGATTATACTTATTTACAATCCAACTATTTATGATACAGCCGATGTCATATCGACGTTTGTATACAGACAGGGTATCCTCATGATGGATTACAGTTATTCGACGGCTGTAGGCTTGTTCAACTCTGTGATAAACTTTGCTTTGTTGCTTACGGTAAATAAGATAAGCAAGATACTGACTGAAAACAGCCTGTGGTGAGGGGGTGGAAGTTTGAAGATAAAGCAGAGCGTAGGCGAGACTATATTTGATGTAATAAATGTAATAATTTTATTTATAATTATGGTTGTTACTCTGTATCCTTTTTTATACGTGGTATTTGCATCAGTGAGCGATCCAGTTAAAGTCATGCAAAGTGGTTCCATATTGCTTTGGCCTAAAGGCTTCCAGTTAGGTGCTTATGGGATGGTATTTAAGAACGAAATGATAGCAGTTGGTTATAAGAATACGCTTATATACGTCGTTGCAGGTACAGCTTTGAATATATTGCTTACGTCTTTTGGCGCATATGCTCTTTCAAGAAAGGATTTATATGGACGAGATTTATTTACTTTTATAATCGTATTTACCATGTTTTTTAATGGTGGTTTAATACCCACATTCTTGCTGGTAAAGAGTTTGAACATGGTGAATACGATGTGGGCAATGATAATTCCAGGTGCGATAAGTGTGTGGAATCTCATAATTATGAGAACGTCATTTCAGGGTATACCTGATAGCCTCATAGAGTCGGCAAAGTTAGACGGTGCCAATGATTTTACTATATTGTTCAAGATAGTGATACCGTTATCCTTGCCGGTAGTGGCAGTTATGATATTGTTCTACGGCGTAGGGCACTGGAATGACTTCTTCAATGCATTGATATACTTAAGAGACAAGAGCTTATATCCTATACAGTTGGTATTGAGAGATATACTGATAGCGAACAGCACAGATTCAATGACTACGGGTGTGGTACTTGATACACTACCAATAAGTGAAAACGTCAAATACGCTACAGTGGTTGTATCTACAGTACCCATATTGCTTATATATCCATTTATTCAGAAGTACTTTGTAAAGGGCGTTATGATAGGAGCGATAAAAGAATAAAAGAGAGGGAGGAGAGGTATATATGAAATTAAAAAGAACCTTAATTATACTTTTATGTTTGGTTTTTACAATTTCTGTTTTTACTGCATGCGGGAGCAGGCAATCATCGAGTGGTGGGACGAAAGGTTCATCTACTTCTAAAGGCAATCAAAGCGATAGGATAACTGAGATAAAGTTACCCATAGTGAAAGAACCGCTTACGTTGACGTATTGGACAGGAATGGATCCTAAAATGGCCGCGACAATGAAAGATTATGGGGAGATGAAATGTTATCAGGAACTGGAGAAACGAACGGGGATCCATATAAAGTTTTTGCATCCGCCAATGGGCCAGGAACGAGATCAATTTAATTTGATGATGGCGTCAAACGATCTACCAGATATTATTTATTATAGTTGGTGGAGTATACCTGGTGGGCCAGGAAAAGCATTAAGTGATGGTTCAATTATAAAGTTAAATGACCTTATAGATAAGTATGCTCCGAACTTCAAAAAATTGCTGGAGGAAAATCCGGATATAAAGAAACAAGCAGAATTAGATGATGGTACTATCTTTTGCTTTCCATTTATACGAAGTGCAGGTGCTTTGATAAATGCCAATTGGGGACCGCAGCTTAGAAAGGACTGGCTTGATAAGTTGGGTTTGCAGCTGCCAAAGACCATTGAGGATTGGCATAATGTTCTTGTAACATTTAGAGATAGAGATCCAAATGGTAACGGTAAAAAAGATGAGATACCTTTTACAGGTAGAGGTTCTAATGGGCAAGGCATATTAGATTTGGGCAATTTTGCGCCGGCGTGGGGTATATTAAATGGGTTTTACATGGACAACGGGAAAATAAATTACGGTCCTATACAGTCGGCTTACAAGAATTTCTTAAAAACGATGGCTCAATGGTATAAAGAGAAACTAATAGATCAGGATATAGCTACAAATGACAATAAAGCTTTTGATTATAAGATTACAAATAACCTTGCTGGTTCGTATTTTGGTTTAGTTGCAGGAAATATGGGTAGATATTTAAATTTAATGAAACCAAAGGAGCCGAATTTTGACTTAGTAGGTGCACCATGGCCTATTGGTCCAGCAGGTAAGTCATATACTACTACGAATTTAAATCTTAAGGTTATGAATGTTGGTGCTGCTATAAGTTCAAAAAATAAGCATATAAAGGAAACAGTAGAATGGCTTGATTATGCCTATAGTCCAGAAGGTCATATGCTTCTCAATTTTGGTATAGAAGGACAGAGTTATAACATGGAAAATGGTTATCCTAAGTATACGGATATAATTTTTAAAAATCCTAATGGGCTTTCATATGATCAGGCATTAGCACAGTGGGCGCCATCTATTTCTAGTGCTCCAATGGATCAGGATAAGCGTTACTATGAACAGATTTTACAGTTACCAGAACAAAAAGAAGCAGCTTTCAAAACATGGCTAGATGCAGATCCCTCTCTTACTTTACCGCTCATAACACCGACAGAAGAGGAAAGCCAGAGGCTTGCGTCTATAATGAATCAGGTTAATACTTATCAACAAGAGATGATGGGTAAATTTATAATGGGCAAGGAGCCAATTAATGATAGCACGTGGAATAAATATGTGAATACGATAAAAGGTATGGGTATTGATGAAGCTATAAAGATTGAGAATGCGGCGTTGCAGAGGTATAACAATAGACCATAAAGATTTTTAAGTGAATAAAATAAGAAAATATTATATTAATACGTATAGGCGTATAGGCTAGAGAATATATTCAAATAATCTCTAGCCTATACAAATGAAGCAATATATTAAAAAATATGATATTTAAAGAAAGTGGGTTAAGAGATGTGAATTCAAAAGAGCGTGTAAAAGCGGCTTTGCAGCTGAAAATTCCTGATAGGGTGCCATACGGGGAATTTGCCATAGATTATGATACGGTTGAGAGAATTTTGGGGCATGAGACGTACTTAAGAGCAAAGGCAAAGAGCCAGATAGCGTTTTGGGAAGGCAGAAGAGATGAAGTCGTGCAGAGCTGGAAAGAAGATTTTGTAGAGTTATATAAGAAGTTAGATTGTGTGGACATTGTCAATATTGGATGTATGGCCAGTGGATTGGTTCCACCTAGAAATTATAAGCCGGATCCCCCTAAAAGAATTGACGAAAATACGTGGATAGATAGTAGAGGCCGCGTGTATAAATTTTCCGAGATAACGCAAGACATCACTGTTGTTGAAGATCCTGCCAAATGGACAGAAGAAATTAGTATAGAGGATTATCCTGAAGATGCTGTGTTTGAAAGGCCGGATGAATCCATATTTGAAGTAGTAGATTATGTAATAGAAAAGTTAGGTGATGAGAAATACATACTGGGCACTAGTGGTGAGGAAGTTGGTATGGTGTTATTAGGTGGTATGGACAGAGGGCTGATGGAATATATGTTACACCCTGAGGTTGTGAAGGCAGCATCTAAATATTTTGTGAAGAGAGCTAATTTTAATGATGAATATTATATAAGAGAAGGCACTGATGGAGTTTTATGGGGTCAGGATTTTTCCTATAAAAATGGACCAATGATTTCACCTGAAATGTACAGGGAATTTGTTTTGCCGGTTCATAAAGAAAGGGTCGCTCATGTCAAAAGTTACGGGCTTAATGTTTTAAAACACGCCTGTGGTAATAATTGGCTGATTTTAGATATGTTTGTTGAAGCGGGATTTGACTGCTATCAATCTATTCAACCGACTGCTGGCATGGATATAAAGGAAGTGAAAGAAAAATACGGCGACAAAATATGTTTATGGGGTGGGGTTGCTGTTGAACATTTGGTGTCAGGAACAAGAGAGGACGTGATCAATGACGTGAGATATGCAATTAAATATGCTGCGGTCAATGGGGGTTTTATAATGGGGTCCAGTCATTCAATTGCGGTTGGTTGTAAATATGACAATTATATGACCATGCTCGATGAATTTGAACGTTTGAGATATTGTTATTAAAGCTTCTGTAATAAATATTTTTCTGTCTTTTGACAAATTTAGATTTAATATCCATATATTAAAAACAAAAAACAGAAATAGCGTATGGTGTAAAATATTTGAAAATAGGAGGCAAGCTGTATGACGCTAAGGGATATGTATATAAAGGCATTGACATTTGAAGATGTTGACAAAATACCATTGATTCCAGGGTATCCAAGAGAATCCACTTTGAAAAGATGGTACACTCAAGGACTAAAAAAAGGGGAAAATTACTTTGATGCATTATGCAGTATATTGGGTATAGAGTATCCAAAAGCACAAAATCAAGTTAGTATAGGTGTAATATTTAAAATGATACCTGAATTTAAAGAAGAAATATTAGAACATAAAAATGGACATTACATAGTGAGAGATTGGATGGGTGCAATTACAGAAATTTCTGATGAATATGATTTTACTTATATTCGTGAAGCTAAGGATTTTGTAACTCGCAAATGGCATAAGTTCCCAGTAGAAAATTATAGAGATTGGGAAGACATGAAATGGCGATATGATATAAATACACCTGGGCGTTTTCCAGAGGATTTTTTTCAAAGGTGTGAGATATTGAGAAATAGGGACTATCCTTTGATATTGAACATAAACGGGCCGTTCTGGCAATTGAGGGAATGGTGTGGTTTTGAGAATTTATGCATATTTATGATTGACAAACCTGATTTTGTAAGAGAAATGGCTACTTTTTGGGGAGATTTTGTTTCTAACATGCTTGATAAGATATTACCATATATATCGATAGATAAAGTTATCATTTCTGAAGATATGGCATATAAAGGACATAGTATGATTTCACCGAAAATGGTTTATGAATACTTAGTACCTGTTTATAATGAATGGATATTGAGATTAAAGAAATATAACTGTCCTATCATTTCAATAGATAGTGACGGTTATATAGCTGAATTGTTACCTATTTGGATAGAAGTGGGGATTAATTGCACCGAGCCAGTGGAAGTGGCAGCGGGTAATGACATTGTGCAATATAGGAAACTGTATGGGAGAAAAATGGCCTTTATAGGTGGTATTGATAAAAGAGCAATAGCAAAAGGAGGTAAGGTGATGAAAGAAGAAGTTATGCGGGTTGTACCTCCATTACTTAAAGATGGCGGATATATACCTAGCTGCGATCACGGAGTACCACCAGATATTTCATGGCCTAATTATGTTGAATACACAAGGCTTTTGGCTAAGCTTACAGGATGGCTGAGTTGAATTTAAAAAAGGAGAGGATTTGAGATGACTAGTAAAGAAATTATAATTAGAGTTTTGGAATTTTCTGGACCCGAACGCATAGGTTGGGATTTTAATAGGCCTTATCCCAGTGATTTTAGATGGGTAGGACCTACATCGCCTCATAAGTGGGAATGGGGAGACTATCCTGAATTGAGGAAATTAGTTCCGGATTTCAACGGGCAATTAAGGAAGGATGAATTTGGTAACATATGGGGTAGATTAGAAGGATTGTCAAAAGGAGAGGTTGTTAAAGGTGCATTGGAAGATAGCTGGGAACTTTTAGATACCTATAAGCTTCCTGAATTTTATACTGATATGGCGTATTATGAAAAAGCAAAAGATATAGTAAAAGATAATAAAGATAAATATATAATCGGCGGTTTACCAGGGTTTCCTTTTGCTATTATGAGGTATTTACGCCGAATGGAAAATTTCTTTATTGATATAATGCTGAATGAGGAAGAGGTGCTAAGGCTTAATGAAATGGTTGTGGACATGTTGGCCAAAATGATCAATATATATGGAGAAATAGGCGTAGATGGCATTATGTTCGCTGAGGATTGGGGTACGCAAGAGGCTTTATTGATCAACCCTAAGACGTGGAGAAAGTTATTTAAACCATCATTTGAATATCTTATAAGCAGGGCGCATGAAAAGCATATGCACGTTTTGATGCATTCATGTGGTTACATTTATGAGATAATACCTGATCTTATAGAGGTAGGAGTAAATGCATTGCAGCTTGACCAACCAGAGCTCATGGGTGTGGAAAGATTAGCTGATGAGTTTGGCGGTAAAGTGGCGTTTTATTGCCCTGTTGATATTCAAAAGATTATGCAGACAGGCGACAAAAAAATAATACAGAATGAGGCAAGGAAGATGATTCAATGCTTTGGAAAGTTCAATGGTGGATTTATTGCTAAAGATTATCCACAATGGGATGCTATAAATGTTGAAGAAGAATGGGCGCAATGGGCAAGGGAGGTTTTTATGGGAGTATAGTGGGCATGACGGCAATGTAATACCAACAAGAGGAAAGGAGAGGAGCATGGTTAATTATGGCTATAAACCTTTCTGGTTCTGGAACGGTGACATGGATGATAGCGAGATAAAAAGGCAGATCCATGAGATGGCTGATAAAGGTATTGGCGGATTTTTTATACACCCCAGGCAGGGTTTAACCGTTCCTTATCTATCAAAAGAATGGTTCTACAAGGTATCTGTTGCTGTGGAAGAAGCAAAAAAGGAAAATCTTGAAGTATGGCTGTACGACGAATACCCATATCCCAGTGGTGCTGCAGGTGGTGAGGTTGTGCTCAACCATCCAGATGTTGCAGCAAAGGAGTTAAAGGTTAAAATTCTTGATATTGCAGGTCCGGATATGGTTGAAGTGGAGCTGGGATGGGGTAAATTGGTGAGCGCAAATGCATATCAGGTGATTGACGGTGAAATTGATTTTAATAAAAAAATTGACCTTGTAGATTATATAGGCATTATCCGTAGGGAAGACATTTTTCAGATGAGCGGGCTTACTTCTTACAATAAAAAAAGGTATTTTACGGGAGATTCTTCGAATAAATTAATATGGAAAGTGCCATCGGGTTTATATAAAATTTACGTCTTTACAGAAGAAGTTATCCATAATTTTAAATACTACGATACCTTTATAGACCCACTAAATTATGATGCAGTGACGTACTTTATTCAGACAACTCACGAAAGGTATAGAAAGTATCTAGGACATGAATTCGGAAAAACCATAAAAGGCATATTTTCAGATGAAATAGGTCTTATAGGTAGGTATCCGTGGTCGCCTAAGCTCCCTGAGACTTTTTATAAAAATTGTGGTTATCCCTTAATTGATGTGTTGCCAGTTATAGTAGACGGAAAAGGGGAATATGCCGATAAGGTCCGCTTTGATTACTGGAATGTAGTTGTGAAGACATTTATACAAAATTATGATGTTCGGATTCACGAATGGTGTAAGGCCAATGATCTTTTGTATGTAGCCGAAAAACCCATCCTGAGGAGCAGCCAGCTTCAGCATATTGATGTGCCAGGCGTTGATACAGGTCATCTAAAGGCTGGATGCAAACCTACTCTGGCAAGCCCGGATTATAGAGCAAATGCCAAGCTGGTTTCTTCTGCTGCACACTTTTATAAAAAGGAAAGGGCGTTGTGCGAGTGCTTCCACAGCATTGGATGGGGAATGACCCTTCAGGATATGAAGTGGACGTATGATTGGCTTGGTTTTCAAGGTATAAACTTGTTTGTGCCCCATGCGTTTTATTATACGACAGATGGTCTCAAAAAACACGATGCACCGCCTTCGTCGTTTTATCAGATGCCGTGGTGGAAATACAGTAAAGATTTGTCGGATTATGCAAAGTCGCTTTGCAAGCTAATGAGTGAAGCTAACAGAAATGTAAAGATATTGTTGGTTGATCCGGTGACGAGCCAGTGGACCGCATCCGCAGAAAAAGGAAAAACTAAAGAAAAGTTAAAGGAAGACTTTTCGGAATTGCAAAATGTGTTGTTGGATAATTTCTATGACTTTTATGTAATTGACCCGGAACTATTGTCACAGGGCACTGTAGAAAACGGCAACGTCTCAATTAACGGAGAAAGATTTGATATCATTATACTGCCGCCTATGATTAACTTAGAAGATGGAGCTGTCGAGAAAGTACTGGAATATGCTGAACAAAAAGGAATTTTAATAATCGTAGGTTGCCTGCCAATTGAAAAAATAGGCAATATAGGCGATTTAGATAAGCGATTTGGCGCAATCCTCAATTTTGATGTGAAAGAAATCTACGACAATTACGTATTTGAGAGAGGAAAAGCGCCAGAGGTTTTGGAGAAAGACAATGTTTATTTTATAAAAAATGTAGGTGAAATACCTGCCATTTTACAAAAACTCGTTGAAAGGGATATAAAAATAACATCAAGTGGACAAATAGCGAAAGGAATTAAAGCATTGCACCTGACGTATAAGAATACGGATTGTTATTTTGTCATTAATACATCGGATGAAAAGATAAAAGCAGATATAAGGATAGAGAATGAAAAATATATAGATCCGTTAGTCTTAGAAACCGAGATAGAATTTGAAATATTTAGGCCGATCGAAGCTGTTAAAACGGAAGATGGCATCGAATACAGTGTAGAGGTATTGGCATTTGAATCAAAGCTGTTTGTGCTTAAGGAAAATACTGATGGAAAATTAGATAAGTGTGTAAAAGAAAATATCAAGGCTATTGATATTAGTGACATCTGGAAAATCGAAGCCAAAAATCAGAATGCACTTCTAATGAATAAATGGGACATGTACATCGAAAAAGTGGAAGGTGAAGAATTTGGTTATGGTCCATTTAAGGTTGAATGTATGCCTATAATTGACCAGGTAGATAAATGCAGGGCAGGCCTTCCCATTTACACATACGAGGCATTTGGATGTTCCAAGAAACTTAGATTCCCGTCGCTGGATGTTAGATATACATATAGATTTAAACTAGAAAGAAAAATGGGTTTATCTTTAGTAATAGAGCCGGGAAGCATTATGGGGCAATGGGAGATTTACGTCAATGGCAACAGAATCAGGTCCCAGGATTTTGAAAGGATGTATTTCTATCTATCCACAAACCTGGCAGTAGACATAACAGCGTATGTAAATAAAGGGATTAATGAGATTACTGTAAAAGTAAAGACCCAAAAAGTGTTCGATGGCCTTGTTAATCCGCTATATATATTTGGCGATTTTGGTGTCTTTAAGCCTGATGATTTCTTTGTTTTAACAGACATTAAATTAGAAGGGACTATAGGCGATTTAAAGAGCTGCGGGCTTCCGTTTTACGCAGGTGATATTGCATATATAAAAGAAATAGAGCTAGGATCCGAAGAAGTATCAGACATGATATTATGTATAGAAGACAGAAAATTCCAGGATGCAGCGTCTCTTTTTGTAAATGGTTACTACGCAGGTACAAAGAGCTGGCACCCGTATAAATGGAACATTGATAAGACATGGTTAAAGGCCGGTAAAAATACAATTGAGATTAATATTACTACAACGCTACTGGGGCTTTTTGAAGGGCAGCTATTTAACTACGAACAAAATGCGTATTTTGATGCATTCTAGTAGAAACGCAAATTTTACATTGCCAAGGGGGATAATAAAATGATTAAATCGGCTTTCTGTTACATATTTAAAGTTGAAGATTTTGATCAGGCTGTAGCGAAATTAGCCTCTTTAGGGTATGATGGAGTGGAATTATGGCCGCAGGTGGTGGAAGTTATACCTATAGAACATATAAAAGAGATGTTGGATGCAAATAAAATTGCCTGTGCTCAGATATGTCCTTATTTCAACTTTGTAGAAGGTAAGGAACTGTGGGATAAGAGCATGGAGATAGCATCCCGGTACATAGATTACGCAGTAAAACTGGGCAATCCACTCATAAGAGTATTTACAGGTCGGGTTTGGGGAGGGCCGGCAGTAGGAGCTCATGTAGCGACAGAGGAGCAGTGGAGTGCTGCAATTGAGGGAATAAAAAAGATATGCGATATGGCAGCACCCCATGGCTTGCGTCTTGCGCTGGAATGCCATAGAGGGACCCTTATGGAAGATTCACCATCAGCGCTGAGGCTTTTAAGAGAGGTAGATAAGCCAAATCTTGGTCTTAACCTGCAGCTTCCACTGCTCAACGAGGATGTAGACTACAGTGTGGAGCAAGTGGGGAAGTACACGATACACATGCACGCTAATAACTGGTCAGATAGGGAAAGCATGGGACAGGATAAAAACCTCACTTTTGTCAGGGATGGGGTTATAGATTATAATAAGGTAATCAGGCGATTGCTAAAATTGGGTTTTGACGGCTACGTATCTATAGAACACGCTAATCACGCAGGTGCCCACGATCCATGGTTGACAGCAGAGGTAGATGGGGCATATTTAAATGAGTTAAAATCTGCCCTCAATAAATAATCTAGTTAAAAACGATACTGTAATATGATACGGAGGACGTGCGACCTCAGATAATAAAGCCGGAGCTGGTTATATAATAGTAGATCTGTGAGATAATGAAGGGAGAGTTTGTATGGTTGATTTATCAACGACGTATGCAGGATTAAAATTGAGATCACCTTTAATCGCTGCTGCAGCGGGAATTACGGGGACGCTGGAAAGGTTAAAAAAGGCAGAAGATAACGGCATAGGCGCTGTGGTGACAAAAAGCCTTTTTCAGAAAGAGATTTGCAGGATTTCGCCGACGCCGAGATTTAAAATAGTAAAACATGCCAGTTCTACCACTCTATATTCTTATGAACAGGCCAGTGAATACGGGCTTTACGAGTACGCTGAATTTATTCACAGGGCTAAAAGCGAGCTTGTTGTTCCGGTTATCGCCAGCATCAACTGTTACACAGATGATGCATGGGTAGAATATGGCAAGCTTATGGAGCAGGCGGGGGCTGACGCAATTGAACTCAACCTTTCATGTCCTCACGGTGTACATATAATGTCAGGTATAGACGTTATAGAGTCAATGGTTGCTACTACAAAGCTTATGAAAAACGCCGTTAAAATACCTGTTATACCTAAGATGACTCCCCAGTCTACTAACCCAGCTTCAGATGCCTTGAGGCTTGATGAGGCGGGTGCAGATGGGCTTGTGATGTTTAACAGATTTACAGGTCTTGACATAGATGTAGAAAAAGAAGTTCCTATACTGCACGGCGGCTACGCCGGCCATGGGGGTCCATGGTCTATAATGTTTTCACTGCGCTGGATCAGCGCCGTATCGCCCAGAGTAAAGTGCGATATAAGCGGTAGTGGCGGTGTTATGAACGGCGATGATGCAGTAAAGTATGTATTAGCAGGAGCAAAAACCGTACAGATTTGTACAGCAATAATATTAAATGGTTATGAAATAATCGGCAGAATTAATAGAGAGATTGAAAAATTTATGGAAAGTAAAGGTTACACCTCTATAGAGGACTTTAAGGGTAAAATATGTAACAAAATTAAGAGCATGGACGAAGTGGACAGAACTCAATGGGCAAAGGCGGTGATCGATCAGAACAGGTGCACAACGTGCGGCCTATGCGCGCGGGTATGTATTTATGATGGGATTGGCATAAACGGGGACAAATACTTTATAAACAATAAGTGCGATGGGTGCGGTCTGTGCGCTGAGGTCTGCCCGGTAAAAGCCATTTCCATGGTAAGAAGGTGATGGCGATGCTTTACGATGTAGATGTACTTATAATAGGCGGTGGCGGTGCGGCTTTAAGAAGTGCCCTTGCTGCATATGAAAAAAAACCACATATTAAAATAATACTTGCTGTCAAAGGTAAGCTGGGCTACTGTGGAACGACAGCACTGGCATGTTCTGATAGAATGGCCTTTCACGCGACTCTTCCTACCACTTGTCCTTGTGAGCCTGAAAACTGGAAATATCATGCCAGAGATATATATGAGATAGGGGGATTTGTGTCCGATTACGATCTTGCGGTGCTACTAGCTAAAAATTCAGCTAATGCGTTTTATTACCTTGACCGGCTGGGAGTACCCTTTGTGAAACAAAATGGTGTACCTGTTCAATTTCTCACCGACGGTTCGGTTTATCCTAGAGCCTGTTTTACAGGGCCCGAAACAGCAATACATATAGAGCGCGCGCTTATAAAAAAACTTAGAGAAACTAACGTAGTTGTACTGGAAAATACCATGATCACTGACCTTATAGTAGATAGTGGACAGATATGTGGTGCTGTCGGCTACAGCGTGGACAAAGAGGTCATAATAAAGGCAAAGGCAGTAGTAATAGCTACTGGAGGGGCGGGAAGTATATATAAGACTAACGTTTTTCCTCCAAGCATGACCGGCGATGGCTATGCTATGGCTTTAAGGGCTGGTGCTGAGCTGGTAAATATGGAATTTATACAGATAGGGCTTTCATCTGTTGCTACTGGTCTTGCCTGTTCGGGGAGTATGATGAGAGCAGTTCCACGTTTTGTCAATGAAAAAGGAGAGGAATTTCTAAAAAAGTATCAGATCAATTTCAATGATATTTTTGAAAAAGGTTCTACATGGCCTGTAAGCGCTGAGCACAAGACCAGTATAATTGATATTGCGGTTTACCGAGAAATACATCATGGTCATAAGGTATATCTGGATTTTACTCAAAATCCAGAAGGGTTTGATTTTAATCTTCTAAAGGAAGATTTTAAGCTAAGGTATGAACAAGAAGTTAAAATTCCTGCAGTTGTTCGATCATGTCCCTATGAGAGACTTAAAGAGATTAATCCACAATCTATTAAATGGTTAAAAGATAGAGGAATTGATGTAGAGAGAGAATGGCTTGAGGTAGCTCCATCTATTCAGTACTTCCAAGGTGGAATAAAAATTCGATGTGGTGCCGATACAAATATAGAGGGTTTGTTTGCGGCCGGTGAATGCGCCGGAGGTCAGCACGGGGCTAATCGTCCAGGTGGAAATTCACTTTTAGATTGCCAGGTATTTGGCAAGATTTCAGGCGAAAATGCAGCGGAATATACTGTTAATAGTGGTGCGGCCTTAGATGTACAGCGTGTAGCGAAAAAAATTTTTGATTCATACAATATGTGGTTGTCAGACAAAGGGTTCATTCTTGAAAAAGCGGTAAATGAACTTAGGGAGACCATGGACAGGTACTGTAGCATCGTAAGGACAGACGAGGGCTTAAAAAAAGCCCTGGACTGTGTAAGCGAGTTAAAGGAGGTAAAGCTCAAAACAAAAAAAGCAAAGGATGCTGTTGAATTTAAAAACATGCTGTTGACCGCAGAAGCTGTAATAAGATCTGCATTATGTAGAAAGGAGAGCAGGGGGCCTCACCTTTACTTTAGCGACTTTAATTCAGATCCTCTACCCAGAGATGAAAAGTTAAACGTTTATTTTGTCTGTAGCTACGATAGAAACAGTGATCAGATACTGGTGAAGGAGAGTCAGCCTGTAAGGCCAGGGGAGGTGATTTCATGAAAGCATATGCCATGGTTTTAAAAGAGTACAACAAACCACTGGTGCCGAGAGAATTTGACATCGTTGATCCACCAAAGGGAGAAATGCTGGTCAAGGTCCTTGCTGCAGGAATCTGTGGCTCTGATGTACATATGTGGAAAGGCAATGATCCTAGGTTAACTCTCCCGATGATACTTGGCCATGAAGGAGTGGGACAGGTTGTCAGTTTATCACAGCCGTGGACTGATATAAACGGAGAGGCTGTAAAAGAGGGCGATATAATAATCTGGGATAGGGGTGTTACCTGCGGTAAATGTTACTATTGCGCTGTAAAAAGAGAGCCTTCTCTTTGTGAAAACCGCTGGACGTACGGCATAAATACTACGTGTAAAGAGCCGCCGTATCTCAGGGGATGCTATTCTGAGTACATGTATCTGGCAGCAGGTACTAAAATAATAAAGATAAAAGAGGAAGTCGATCTCGCTGTACTGGTGGCTGCATCCTGTTCGGGTGCCACTACAGCCCACGCTTTTGACATACTATCGCCAGATATAGGTGACAGCGTGCTTATCCAGGGTCCTGGCCCCATAGGTTTGTTCGCTGTGGCCTTTGCCAAAGCCAGAGGAGCGAGGAATATAATCGTCATCGGCGGCACAAAAGAACGCCTTGAGATGTGTAAATTGTTTGGCGCCAATGTGGTACTGAACAGGAATAATACTACTCAAGAACAGCGCAGGCAGCAGGTATTGGACATCACATCGGGCAGGGGGGTGGATGTGGCCATAGAGGCGGTAGGACACCCGTCAGCGGTCAGCGAAGGCATAAAATTGGTAAGAAGTGGTGGAGCTTACCTTTCGGTAGGATTTGGAGATCCTAATGGCACAGTGACCCTTGATTGCTATTATGATGTAGTGAGAAAAAACCTCAGGTATCAAGGTGTATGGGTGAGCGATACAAAACACCTTAATATAGCTGTAAATATGGTATTGAATGACATTGAAAAATTTAAGTTGCTGGTTACGGATAGGTACTATCTTAAGGATGCCAATAAAGCTTTAAACACCATGGAGAAAAAAGAGACTATAAAATCTGTATTGATACCACATATTTAAGACAAGCGGTGTAATGTCAAGTGGTATTTTTTGGAACCTTGAAAAATAAAGGCCTCAAAAACTCTAAAAAAGACAACACTTAATAAACCCACC